>JAHEFL010000405.1 GCA_024640205.1 Flavobacteriales bacterium
GGTCCTTCGGGTCCAGGGTAAGCTGTTGGTAGCGCGGTGTCACCTGCCGCTGCTTGGGGAAGAGCCAGATCTGGAGGGTGTTGGCCTCGCGGTCCTCGTACGGATTGAATTCGCTGTGCAGGATGCCCGTACCGGCGCTCATCACCTGCACATCACCGGCGTTGATGATGCTGGTGTTGCCCATGCTGTCCTTGTGCTGCAAGGCACCCTTCAGGGGGATCGTGATGATCTCCATATTGTCATGCGGATGCGTGCCGAAGCCCTTGCCCGCCGCGATGATGTCGTCGTTCATCACGCGCAGAACACCGAAGTGCATACGGGTGGGGTCGTACCAGTTGGCGAAACTGAAGCTGAAGTTGGCTTTCAGCCAGCCGTGGTCGGTGGTGCCGCGCTCGCTGGCGCGGTGCAGGATCATGTTGGCCATGCGTTCGGGGGGTGTTGGGGGGAGGTGATCGAAGCCCACCGGATCCAGGGGCTTCAGTTCGTCGATGTCGTTCTTCAGGAGGCTGGCCGCGGCGGTGCCGCCCACCAGCATGCCGGTGCCCAAGATGCTCTTGCGGAGAAAGTCCTTGCGGTCCATGAGACGTGGTTGTTGTGTTTTGTTATGCAACACGGGAGCCTGTGCATCGTTCACTCCCGGCGCAAATATATACCATGGAAAATAAATCCAAGGAAAATATAAAATTCGCTCTTCTCACGGATCCGTATGACCTTAGCTGAGCACCATCAGTCGGTCATTGATCGTACATGACCTCCTTTAGACCATGTCCTCATATCCGTGGATGACCGCCCAAGATGCGGTGTCGCTTGTTAAAAGCGGCGATCGTGTCTTCATTCACGGCAGCGCTGCCACACCGGTCACACTGGTGAACGCCTTGTTGGCCCGGGCCGGCGACCTGAAGGATGTGGAACTTGTCTGCATCAGTACCCTGGGCGAATTGGGCCTTGAAAGGCCGGAGGTCCAGAAAGGTTTCTTCCTCAACGCCCTCTTCGTTTCGGCGAACATGCGTTCGGTCGTGGACGGCGCGCGCGGTGACTATGTGCCGGTGTTCCTGAGCGAGATCCCGCTGTTGTTCGAGCGTGGCATACTCCCCGTGGACGTGGCGTTGGTGCATGTATCTCCCCCCGATCGCCATGGATACTGCTCCTTGGGGGTTTCCGTCGACATTGCCCGCTCCGCAGTGCGCAACGCACGCCTCGTGATCGCCCAGGTGAACCCGCGGATGCCCCGAACGCTCGGTGATGGTCAGGTCCATATCTCCCGATTCGCGGCATTGGTGGAGGTGAATGATGAACTTCCCGAAGTGGATTACAGCGCGGAGATCGGCCCGAACGAAGAGCGCATCGCATCGCTCATAGCCGGAATGGTGGAGGATGGATCCACGTTGCAGATGGGCATCGGCGCCATTCCTGACGCGATCCTGCGCGGGCTGGGCGGCCACAAGGACCTGGGCATCCACACCGAGATGTGTTCCAACGGCATCATCGATCTGGTGCGCAGCGGTGTGGTCACCAACAAGTTCAAGAAGAAGCACCGCGGCAAGGTGGTCACCTCCTTCGCGATCGGAACGCGAGCGCTGTACGATCTGGTGGATGACAACCCGAATTTCGCCTTCTTGGACGCACAGTATGTGAACGATGGCAAGGTGATCCGGGAAAACCCCAAGGTGGTCGCGGTGAACAGCGCGATCGAACTGGACCTGACCGGGCAGGTGTGCGCCGATAGCATAGGAACCTACCAGATCAGCGGCGTGGGCGGGCAGATGGATTTCATGCGCGGTGCATCCTTGAGCCAGGGCGGAAAGCCCATCATCGCGCTGTGCTCCACCACCCGCAAAGGGGCCAGCAAGATCGTCCCCTTTCTACGCGAAGGTGCCGGCGTGGTCACCACACGGGCGCACATGCACTACGTGGTCACCGAGCACGGTGTCGCCGATCTCTATGGCAAGAACCTGCAACAACGGGCCAGGGCCTTGATCGCGATCGCTCACCCCGCTCACCGGGATGCGCTGGAAAGGGCGACCTTCCAGCGCTTCGATCGCGGGCCGCGGTGAACGGGTCAGTGGCCCAAGGCACCCAGCACCTTGGTCAGTTCTTCGGTATCCACGTCAACATCCGCCAATTGGGTGAGCCCGTGGCTGCCCTTGTTCATCTGGTAATGGTAGGCCTGCCCCAAGGCCGAGGCCAGAGCGAAGTAGCAGTTGTTGTGTGCATCCCCGATCAAGCGCAGTTCCAGCACGGATCCACCGGTAGGCATGAACAACATGTTCGTCAGCCCTGCTCCGTGCGTCCCGGCCAGCACTTGGGTCTCGCGCATCAAAGCCACCTGTTCGGGGAAGCTCAGCTCCTCCATCACACGCACCTCGAATCCGTTCGCTGTCATCAGCGCGTTCACATCGGAGTCGTTCAGAATGCGCCGCGTGGGGGCTTTGCTGCGGCTGATGAAAACCTTGCGATGCGGTGCCGGGCCACTCGCCGGTACGAACGCATCGCGCACCGAGCGGATCAGGGGATCATGGTAGTTGCCGCTGATCGCGGTCTGTTCGGTGATCACCAGCTCACCGACGCGCAAGCGTTCACCGGGGCGTACATAGCGTACGTGCTTTTCTCCAAGAAGGGCCAAGGAAGCGGTGATGTAACCCACCCGCGAAAAGCTATCGGGAAGCAGGATCGGATGCTCGGGAAAGTGCGCCCGGGCCGCGAACAGGCGTGGCAAGGCATCCGTAAGCCAATGGAAATAACTCCCGCTCAGGTC
>JAHEFL010000406.1:0-1153 GCA_024640205.1 Flavobacteriales bacterium
AAAAAGCCATGGTCATGCGTCACCGCATCCCAGACCACATGGCTCACCGACCCGAGCAGGATGGAGACCAGCACCACCAGCCAGTGCGCTTTGAAGTGGGTCGGCCAGTCGAAGCCCGCCCAGCCCTGGATCCGGCAGCGCAGGAATGCCGGCAGGTTCGCAAAGAGGGGCTCCCGCACCACGCTGTGGAAGAGGAAGGCGAGCAGCAGGCCCAGGGGCAGATCGAAGAAGATGAGCCCGAAGAGGGTGTGGCTGATGGCGCTGTAATAATCGAAGCGCAGGAAATACTCGAAATCCGGCGCCACGCTGCCGACCACCAGCCCGGTAAGCGAACACCACCGTTTGCCCAGCAGGGCAAGTGGCAGCACCAGGGCCGGATGGGAGAAGGTGAAGGGCATGGGTGCAAATTAGGGGGCGGCGTGCCTCCGAAGCCGGCCATCGGCTACCTTCGAGTAGGCAGGGTCCCGGCCTACGGCGCGGACGCTTCGGAGATATAGGTATCGAGAATGAAGAGCTTAGGGAGAATAGTTATCGAGAAACCGAATGGCAGATTCGCATCGCTCTTCCTCGGTGCATGGTTGGTCCCGTGGGCAGTAATAACGGGGACCATGCTTTATGGTATCATCTTCGACAATCAAGGCCGCACGGACGAGTATCTGACCATACTGACCCCCCTCCTTTTCATTGGTCTGATTGCAATCCGACTTTACGTGTGGAATCTACGAGGACGGGATGAGATAGAGTTTCTGAACAGGACGATCAAACTTTCCCGGAAAGGTTCATTCTTGCATCTTCCAGCTACTGAATTGTCATACACCGATCTCAATGGATTCGCGCTCGCCGATTTCCAGAGCAGCCCTTTATGGGCGGTCTTGTGGGGTGTGGGTGGGGACCGCATTGTCGCTGATTGCGGGTATTACGAACGACGCATCGGTCAAGGGCTCTCCAAACAAGAGGCTCAACGGTTCGTTGATCTTTTGAATACGAGGTTGAGTGCTGCGAAATTTTCTGTGGAATCAGAATAACTTGCCTAAACTCATCCTGCTCCTCTTTTGCATACTGAACGACCCTAAGTACGCATCAGCGCTGACCACGTCACCGTCCCCTCCTCTCCTTTCCCGACCTTCGCGCCGCGATGAACGTCCTCTCGGTG
>JAHEFL010000406.1:1163-2750 GCA_024640205.1 Flavobacteriales bacterium
AGCGCGCAACGGCACCGGCAAAAGCACCCTGCTCAAATGCATCGCGGGGTTGGAAAGTCCGGATGAAGGCATCATCACCTTCAATAAGGGCCTGCGCGTAGGCTACCTGGACCAGAACGTACACATGACCGCCACGCACAGTGTGGTGGACGAGATGCTGGACCAGGACGACCCCGTGACGAACGCGGTGCGCGCCTACGAGCATGCCGTGGCCCGCCACGCTGAAGGCAAGGTGATGCAGGATGCCATCGATCGCATGGAGGAGCTGAAAGCCTGGGACTTCGAGGCCCACGTGCAGGTGCTGCTGCACCGTTTCGGGCTACGGGATATGGAGCAGCCGGTGAACACCCTGAGCGGCGGCCAGCAGAAGCGCCTCGCCATGGCCAAGGTGCTGATCCATGCACCGGATGTGCTGATCCTGGACGAGCCCACGAACCACCTGGATGTACACATGATCGAGCAGCTGGAGGATGAGCTGGGCGCACCGAACATGACCGTGCTGCTGGTGACCCACGACCGTTATTTCCTGGACAATGTGTGCGATGAGATCATCGAGATGGAGTTCGGGGAGTTCACGCGCTTCAAGGGGAATTACAGCTACTACGTGGAGAAGAAGGCGCTGCTGGACGAGGTTCGGGACGCGACACAGCAACACCTGCGCGGACTGATGCGCAGCGAGCTGGAGTGGGTGCGCAAGATGCCCCGGGCACGCGGCACCAAGAGCAAGAGCCGCCTGGACGCTTTTGATCGCATCAAAGCGGACGCCACGCGCGATTTTTCCCGCGAGGAGGTGAAGATCGATGTGAAGAGCGAACGCCTCGGTGGCAAGGTCATCGAAGCACGGAACCTCACCAAGGGCTTCGGCAGCAAGGAGGACAGGGCCACCTACAAGCCCATCGTGGAGCACTTCAACTATTCCCTGAAGCGCGGCGACCGCATCGGCATCGTGGGTCCGAACGGCATCGGTAAGAGCACCTTCATCGACCTGCTCACCAAGCGCATCGAGCCGGACATGGGCAAGGTGACCATCGGCGATACGGTGGTGCTGGGCACTTTCGGGCAGCAGGGCCTGCAACTGAAGGAGGACAAGCGCATACTGGAAGTGGTGCGCGATATCGCGGAGGTGATCCCCTTGAACAAGGGGCGCACCCTCACGGCTTCAGGACTCCTGGAACGATTCCTCTTCGACAAGGAGCAGCAGTACCAGTACGTGAGCACCCTGAGCGGTGGCGAGAAGCGGCGCCTCTACCTCTGCACCGTGTTGATGAAGAACCCGAACGTCCTCATCCTCGATGAGCCGACGAACGACCTGGACATCCCCACGCTGAACGCCCTGGAGGATTTTCTCGTGGACCTGGACGTGTGCCTGCTGATCGTAAGCCACGACCGTTTCTTCATGGACAAGCTCTGCACGAAGTTGCTGGTCTTTGAGGGGGAGGGCAAGATCAAGGAGTGGGTGGGCAGCTACACGGAACTCCGCGAACTGCAGAAGCGCAAGGCGGCCGCCCCCGCACCGAAAAGAGAAGCGCCCAAAGCCGCACCCACCAGGAAGGCCACCAGCAACAAGCTCACCTTCAAGGAACGCAT
>JAHEFL010000407.1 GCA_024640205.1 Flavobacteriales bacterium
CCTTCGAGAAGCCGGAGGTCCCGAAGATCAATGCCATTCGGGAGGAATTAAAGTCTTTCGCCATGGCCATTTTGAAGGAAGGAACGCCCGAAGTGACCATTGATGATGGTGCTGCCGCGTTGGAGCTCGCCCATCGTGTGCTGGCGGCCATGGCACTGCAAAAAGCCTGACCGCATACTGATCGGACCATAGTATGCGTTGCCCCCCTGACAAAATGCTACGCGCTTCCCGCTACGCGCTGCCGGTCCTATGCCTGCTTGTCGCCTGTTCCAAAGGCGATAAGGTGCCGTCCTACCTTGATATTCCATCCGTCCAACTGGTCACGACCTCCCAGGAACAGGGTAGCGCCACGAGCAAGGTGACGGACGCGTGGATCTATGCGGATGGGGAATTGCTCGGGGTATGGGAACTGCCTGCACGTGTGCCGGTATTAAAGGAAGGTCCTACCGATATCACTGTGGTCCCTGGGGTCAAACGGAACGGCTCCTATGATGACCGGCTGCGCTATCCCTATTATGAGCCATGGGACGGCGGGGTGCCCTTAGCGAAAGAAGCAGTGACCTCGATCTCCCCGACCACCACGTTTTTTGATCAAACGACGTTTTGGATCGAAGCATTCGAGGACCCGGGGTCCTTACTGAACGTCACGGAGGCAAGCGATACAACGTTGATCCGGTACACACCGACGAACTACCCGGAACTGTCTTTTGTGGACGGAACAGCATGTGCAGGTTTCGTTCTGGACCAGGCTCATCCCTTTATACGCTTGTATACGAATGTGGATTTCACAGCGAATGGTGGTCCGGTCTTCCTTGAAATGGATTTTCGAAGTGACATGATCCTGACGGTCGGAGCGCTGTACACCTTCAATGCAGTGCCTCAGGTCACGCCATATGTGTATCTGACCGAGACTGTTCAAAGTGATGGGTCGATGACGTGGAACAAGATCTACATCGACCTGTCCCCTATTTACAATCAAGGCGGCGTGGGGCAGCGCGACTTCTATATAGAGTGTACGATACCACCGGGCAGGATCCAGGGTGAAGTGTATTTCGACAATCTTAAACTCCTCCGTATCGGCTCATGATGGACCGTCGGGCTCAGGTGGCGAAATACGTTCTGGCCGATCTCCTCGGTTCCGCTCTCGCGTGGACTTTGTTCTACCTATACCGCAAAGCGTATCTGGAGCCGATCAAATTCGGCCAGGAGGTCCCGCTTACACTGGATATCAATTACCTGAAGGGATTGATCATCATCCCCTTGTTCTGGTTCGGATTGTACACGGTCGTGGGAGGATACAGGGATATTTTCCGGCGCCATCGGACCAAGGAACTCGGCCAGACGATACTGATCTCCTTGATCGGGGTCGTTGTCATCTTTTTCGTCCTGCTTCTGGATGATGAGGTAGCGAACTACCGCTATTACTATCGATCCTTCCTGGCACTTTTTCTTCTTCACTTCGGGATCACGTTCCTCCTTCGGTTCCTATTGACAAGTGCCACGGTCAGGCGTGTCCATGATAGGCGAATCGGGTTCAACACGATCCTTATCGGTGGCAACGAAAGGGCGCTTGCTATCTATGAAGAGATCCAGGGAATGCCGAAATCCCCAGGGAACCGGTTCATAGGATTCGTCAATGTCAATGGTGGGGACCAATTATTGGCTTCCATAGGACTGCCAAGATTGGGCAAATGGCATGAGTTGGGCAAGGTCATCGCGGAACATGAGGTGGAAGAGGTGATCATCGCTGTGGACTCGGGCGAACATGAGCACATCAGCCGGATAATGAACGAATTGGAAGGGACCAACGTGCGGATCAAGGTGATCCCTGATATGTACGACATCCTTTCGGGTTCAGTGAAAATGTCAAGCATTTTCGGCCTTCCGTTGATCGAGGTCAACCCGGAGATCATGCCCGCCTGGCAGTTCAGTTTAAAACGCATCATAGATATTATTGTCAGCGTCATCGCTCTGCTCGTTCTCTCTCCGGTGTTTCTGTTGATCGCGATCCTCGTTCGCCGCTCGGGACCAGGACCCATCTTATTCCGTCAGGTCAGGATCGGGAAGCATCGAAAGCCTTTCACTATCGTCAAATTCAGAAGCATGCATTGTGATGCCGAGAGGGACGGACCGCAGCTGAGCAGCAGTTCCGACCCCAGGACGACCGGTATCGGGAAATGGTTGCGGCGGTCGCGGATGGACGAGTTACCTCAGTTCTGGAACGTATTGAAAGGTGATATGAGTCTGGTCGGTCCTCGTCCGGAAAGGCAATTCTTCATTGATGCGATCTCCGAAGTGGCACCTCATTACCGTCATTTGCATAAGGTGCGGCCTGGGATCACAAGTTGGGGCCAGGTCAAATTCGGGTATGCTGAGAATGTGGACCAAATGGTACGGCGATTGAAATATGATATCCTGTATATTGAGAACATGAGCCTTGCCGTGGACCTGAAGATCTTGGCCTATACCGTGCTTATCATCCTTAAAGGCGACGGCAAGTAAAAGGCGATGGGGATGGACCCATCCTTTCGAACGCTTCCACACCCGTCATCTTTCAGTGATCACGGCTACCTTCGGGGCCCATTCCAACGACCATGAACATCTCCGTTATCGGTGCCGGCCAAATGGGCAATGGCATCGCCCATGTTTTTGCCCAAAGCGGGCATATGATCACGCTTATCGACATTGTCCCGGCTGGATTGGAGAAAGCGATCGCCACGATCACCAAGAACCTGG
>JAHEFL010000041.1 GCA_024640205.1 Flavobacteriales bacterium
AACGCTGACCTGGAAGTTCGGGGAACGCGATACCTCGCTGTTCCGCCGGCGTGGATCCTCACGTGGTGAGCCGGGCGGAGGCGGGGACATGGACATGTGAACCAGTCCTATAGCTCCTCTGATTCAAGCAACGGACAGCCAGCCTGTCCTTGCGGCCCATAGAAGTCCAGGAAGTGCAGTTTGTGGAAGTATCCCTCGCCATCCTGAAGGATGTACACGATGTTGGGATCCACGAGATAGGTACCCGTGTCAAAGGAATACTCCTTCCAGTCGTAACCGATCATATTGCGGCTGGCTGAAAAAGGGTATTGCATTGTATCACCGAGGCTGACGGAAGCGAAATCAGCATCCGTGATGCGAGCCACTCGCGTGGTATTTCCATCGATCAATGCTCCTGCCACGATATACGGAAGGAAAGGTTCGTGGAACTGATGGGTGTACTGGGTGATGACCAGGTCCCACGAACCGGTCGGGGGTGCGATGGTGACCGGTCCCGTTGCAAAGGAATAGTACGTCCAGCTGCAGTTCGGATCCTTGTTCAAGTTGATCATTTGCCTTCCAGTACCATCGAGTAGCGCTGTCTCGAACGAATAGCTCGTATTGTTCGCCGCAAGCATCCTGACCTTCCGATATCCCAACTGCTGACCCAGGGCATCGAAGCCAAGATCCACGACGAAAACCGATGTTCCGTCCCTCCAGTCGCCGAATGCCGTACTGTCGGGATGACCGCTCGGTGCATCGATGCGCCTCTGAGCCGCCATACCCGTCGTATCCATCGGCACATCCAGGTCGACGTCGCCGATGTTCCAGACGGTCATCAGCAAGGAACCGTTGAGCATGACCCTCCAGCCCGTGGGTGCGCTTTCGAACGCGAGGGACCACGCCGTTTTGATATTGGAGGCTCTGATCTCCCCGGAACCAAGATCAAGCCAATGCTGCTCCTGATACCCGGCCCCCATGCAAACCTGCATCTCCCGGGCATCGCCACGCGGATGTGCCGGCACGGGGAGCTCCTCCTTCATGCAGGCGCCAAGGAGGAGCGGTATTACGAACAGGGAAGCTCGTGCGTTCATCATCCCTCCTTCTTGTTGAGCGACAGATCCAAACGCAGGAAGACCGTACGCCCCGTGGTCATGGGCACCGAGCTGCCACCGGACCCATGCACCGCATTGGGAACGGAAGCATTCACATTCCGTACGTTGAACAGGTCCTTGCAACCCAAAGTAAAGCGAGCCCGTCGCTGCCATACGCTCCTTGCAACGGAAAGATCGGCCAGGATCATGTCCGAGATGTACGCTCGTTCCACATCCGGTCCCGTTGACTGAAAGTAATTCACTTGTTGCCCCTGGTATTTGCCGTTCACGGATAGGGTCCAGTTCCGTCCCCAATTACTGGTGATCGCCGAGGAAATTTCCGGGGTCCAGAAAACATCCTCCTGCAACCCCGGTATGATCTCATCATACCTCGCCGTAATGCTACCACCTAGGCTAAAGGACCACCGCTCCACGGACCATGAAACGCCAAGCGTTCCACCCATGGTCCGCAAGCCTCCGATGTTGACATAGGTATATCGGGTACCCTGTACTTGTGCCAATGTGATCAGATCCACAACATCATTATAGAACGCACTGAATTCACTGCGTAGCACGCACTCGCCAAGATCCTGCTGCCCGGTAATTCCTGCACTGAAATGATGGGATCGTTCCGCTTCGAGATCCTCGTTGCCAACGATGTCGTGATTCACATCCACGAAGAGGAAATGCAGTTCCTTCAACGACGGTGCGCGGAACCCACGTGCATAGGATGCGCGCATCGTGTATCGATCGTTCAGCTGCCAGCGCATGTTCAAGGAAGGGATCAAGGGTGCATTGTAGCGCGTGTTGTATGCATATCGCACACCAGGACGAAGCGTGATCCTATCCGATGCGCGGACCTCCATGCTACCGAACACGGCGTGATCCCCGATCTTCTGGGTGCCATCCCCGATACGTTCGCCGGAACCGGTCTCCAGATTGAGATCCATTCCCAGCTCATAGTGTATCGCCGCCTCAACCTTGGAGCTGCTGTATACAGCTCGTGCGTTCGTCAGTGTGAAGAGCGCAGTATCCTGCATCCCTTCGATATCCGCGAGCTGTTCGCTCAACGTCGTAAGATCGCGGAACCAGGTGTTCCGGGTACGTGTGTAGTGGTTATGGGCGATCAGTGCATTCAACCGGCTTCCTTGCTGGAAAGGCTTCTCTGCGAACAAGGCATTGTCCACACGCCTGGTCAGGTACTCCTCATCAAAAGCCGTTTCCAGGTAGGGTGCTCTTGGACGCCCCCTGTTGAGTATCCGATCGCTCATGAGTTCTCCTTTGTACCCTATCTCCCATGCCCCGAGGACGCGGCGATAAGCGAACCTCCCGAAATACTGTTCGCGCGGTTTCCATTGTTGGAAGCGGCTCGTATCGGCCGGTGCCGGACCGATGCTCATGGGAACATCCGGACTCCACCCGCCGAAATAATTACGGCCAAATGAGAGCAGCAGATCATTGCCGGCCCAAGCACGCGTGCCTGTGAGCGTTGTGTTCAGTCGCCCGATGTGTTCCGCATAAGCGGTGGCTTTCAGGGAAGCAGGTGCCCTGTCACGCTTCTTCGTGATCAGATTGATCGTTCCGGCGAGTGCATTGGTGCCGTAGCTCACGCTCAACGGTCCTTCGATGATCTCCGCGCGCTCGATGCCCGTGATATCCAGTTGTGAAAGATCGATGCTACCGTTCACGCGCCCGATCAACGGAACGCCGTCGATCAGGATCTTGACGTTCTCACCGCCCATGCCCTGCATGCTCATCGATGTCCCGAGGATATTGTCCTGTCGAAGACGGATGTTCAACTCATTCCTCAATCCTTCCGCCAGATTGTTCGCTGCGATTCGCTCGAAGTACGCCTGATCGAGGATCCGGACCTTGTGCACAGCCTTATCCGGCGAGGTCGGTGCATATTGGCCGGTGATCACCACTTCCGGCAAGCTTTGCGTGGAGCGTTCCAACAGGAGAACGTGGTCGCCCATGGATGGGAGCGTATCGAGGAACGGACGGAATCCGACATGGGAGATCCGCACCACAACTCCGGATGCCATGAAATTCGCATGACCCGGGATCGTGACCATTCCATGGCCATCGGTCACTTCGGCGGATCCAATGGTGCCATCGGGCGATGCATAGATGACATGGGCATTCTGCAGCGGATCGCTTGTCGCCGCATCAAGCACTTGCACATGGACCTGAGCTTGAGCGCCCAGCGCAGCACAAGCGAGGAGGTAGGTGGTATGGCGGAGGGGCAGCAAGTTGGATCGGTCCTGTCGATCTGGTCAGTAAGGCCCTACTGCACCACGAAGCGGGTCATTGCGAGGGCACGATCCCCTTGGAGTTGGACCGTATACACACCGCTTGGGAACATGCCTACATCCATGGAATGCATGGTCACACCCATCAGGGTGAGAGGGCCTTCCCGCAGGACGGACCGGCCTTGCGCATCGTATACCGTCAGAGCGAACGGCCCATCCAACCCATCGACCACTAAGTTCAATCGGCCGTCAGTGACCGGGTTCGGGAAGGCTGATACCGACCCTATCAAGGCATTCTCCGGAATGGTGGTAGCACTGAAAAGCTCCTGCGTGAAGGTGATGTCGCCGTTCGCTGAACCGCCGTAGCCGGTGAAGATGAGCTTCCAGATGGCGCCTTGTTGATCCTTCACGAAATAGGTGCGATCATCGGCATATTCGTACTGGAACGTGGTCATGTTGAACATCTTCCAATCGGCACCGATCGTATTGATCTCCGTGCTGAACGGGGCGCCCCATGGATCCGCGTCATCGGTGGGCACACCATCCACTTCCAGTGCCTCGATGTTCTTGTTCTGAAGCACGCCAGTGAGCGCGTATGCCTCCGGAATGAACCCGATGTACTTCGTGAACAACAGGTCCCACGTTCCTGTGATCGGCTCACGGTCCATGACCGTGTGCGTGTCCATGCTCCAATAGGCGAAATTCCTTTGAGCAAAGGCCGTCTTGTTCACTGTGCCTTGATGCTCATTGGAACCATCCAGGTCGGCATACGTGAAAGCATAGGTCCCTGTCTGGAGCGAATTGATCCTGAGCTTCCGGAAGTTCCCCTGCCCATCATCGATCACATAGATCTTGTTGCCTGCTATGGTATGGGTGATGATGTTGTACAAACCCCAGCCCACGTTGAAGCCATCGGGTTCAGAAAGGTTGTTACCGTAGGTGAGCGCCCCCGAGGACCAATCCGATTCTGAATTATGAAGGAGGATCCAATTGTCCGTATCCGGGGCGTTCACTGCGTCCCAATCCGAAAGGGAAGTGGATGCTTGGTAGACGATCATTCCCTTGGCCGTGTTCACGAGAATGGAGGACGAGAACCCGGTGATCTCAAATGCCAGATCCCATTCGGCGAGCGGAGCGGCGCCCTGAACACCGCTCTGGAGACTATAAAAGGTCTGAAGGGTATTGGATGGCCCAGTGGAGATGGTCACCTGGGTTTGCGCAGAAAGGGTCGGGAAAAGCAGGATCGAAGCGATAAAAGCAGCGTATTTCATGAAGTTGTCCATTTCGGGAGTGCAAAGCAACCGAGGCCAAAAGGAAGGGGCAATAGGGAGCAGGGCCCGAACGGGGCACTTGGGTCATGGAACTGCAACAAATCGACATTGAACGAGTGACCGAGCTCCGTTCCTGGACGGATCCCAACGGTCAGTATCGCAACAGGTAGCACTCCTCGAGCACGGTGCTGCGTCTCTCCGGGTGAAGCATCTCCGGCACGATGATCTGTACCGGATGATCAAGGAATTTTTGGACCGCCTTAGGCTCCAGACCAGCATCCTTCAGTTCCATTAAGTGTTCGGCATCTGTCCAGATCCACACACCGGGCGCAATGACCTGTGCAGCTTCACCGGCATCACTCAGCCAGGGGACGGTGAAGCCGGCATAATGATCCAGTGCTGTGCCGCTCCGCTGAAGGCCATAGAACCGCGACGCATCCATGCCTTCCTCCTTTACGAGCTTCCCTACTTGAGCATTGGCCTGGTATTCCAGCAATCGCGGATAAACCTGGCCATTGATGCACAGGCCGATAACGATCATCACACACATGGAAACACGGAACACCCCCCAACGCGAAGTATCCTTCCGTAGGACGATCCACGCGCCAGGGAACGCCGCAAGCAATAGAAAGACGAACCAAGCACCGCCCGTCGGGAACGACCAGGTCACCAATGCCAGCGCAACGGTCCATAACAGTACGATGACCCCTAGGTGGAGCCGGAAAAGGACCTGTCCACTTGCATCGTGCCACGCTGTTGCCGAAAGAACAGCGAATAACGGGATGGCCACGTACAGGTAATGCGGCAACTTGAACTGGGACAGGGACAAGGCAACGAACACGGCGATCGAACCCGCGAACGATGCATACTCCTTAGCTGGTCTCGCTCCATGGCCGCGTTGGAACCGATCCCGCACAAAGCGCCAGATACCCGCCAGCGTGAACACCGTCCAAGGCAACATCAACCAAACGATCTCGTGGGTGAAGAAAAAAACAGTGGAGTCATCCTTCCAGCGGTTCTCCCCTGTGATCCTTCCGAAGCTTTGTTCCCAGAAATAGAATCGCAGACCATGCATTCCATGTTGTTCATACAGCCCGATGCACATGGGTAGGAGCAGCACACCAATGACCAGGACGACCGCGATCAGCCTGGCATCCAACAACCGGTCCCAGCGCCTTGCCAGCAGGACATGACCACCAATTGCCAGGACAGGGGCCATCAGTCCCATGGGGCCCTTCGCCAACATACCGGCCGCAATGGCGAGTGAACAACCGAACAGTTGCCACCACTTGCCCTGTTCGACCCATGCCATGCCCAACCAGATGGCCGTGATCACCGAACCGGTCAAAATGGTATCCGTGCGCACATCGTTGGTCATGAGCAGAAAGGTGGCACTACTCGCGAACATCAATGCTGCGGTCCGGGCAACCGGTCTTCCGTGGTAAAGGAATGTGAAGCGATAGGTGCTGTACACAGCCAGAACGGCGAAAAGGATGCTGGGCAGTTTGTAGCTCCAATTATGCACCCCGAAAAGCTTGAACGAACATGCGCTGAGCCAGAACAGCAACGGTGGTTTGTCCAGGTAATCCTCACCCCTGTGATAGAGCTTCAAGGGGTCGTCGGAGCTCATCATTTCACGGGCCATGGACGCGTATTGTGCCGCATCCACCTCCATGACGTCCAGGTGGCTACCCACCAACGTAACGATCAACAGGCCGAACAGGAAGAGGAGGAAGTCGCGGTCGCTCACGCGGACGAAAGTAGACCGGGACGATGATCACAGCATCCACTATGAAAAAGGTAGCTTGTTCAGCAGGAAACAGAGATCGGCCGCTGGAACATGGTGAAGCCTTGTTAAGAGGGCGAGGGAGACAGGTCCGCCGTATTAACATTGCAACGACCAGGACCATGGGACGAAGGGGGATAGGAACCTTGATACTACTGGCCACGTTAAGCGTGATCGGTGTTGTAGTGACCCAATTGATGTGGCTGCAACAGGCCTCCCGCTATCGGGAGGAACAGGTTGAATTGAACAGGGAGCAGGCCATGCAACTTGAAAAGCAGTTCAACGATCGGGTCGTCATTGCACTTACGGATGTCACCGAACAGATCCTTTCGATCAACAAGGACCCGAGTGACCTGTACGATGCAGTGAAGCAGGAACGGCCCAACTACTTCGCGGTAACGATCAACGATACGCTTCACCCGTACCTATTGGAATCCATGCTGAAAAAGGAGTTCAGCCGGCGGAACATCAAGGAGGACTTCGAGTATGGGATCTACGATTGTTTCACGGACAGCGTGGTGTATGGGAATTACGTAACGGTCGATACCACGGGAACGGATAGCATCACGCACACGAAGCTGCTGAAGCTGGACAAGGACGGCCACTATTTCGGGGTCTATTTCCCCAATCGACACAGCACTCTGTGGGAGGAGGACCCGGTACGATGGACCTGGATCTTTCCGGCCATCGTCACGCTCATCGTGTTCAGCTTCTTCGCCTACAGCGTGTGGGTGATCCTTAGGCAGAAGAAGCTGAGCGTGATGAAGAATGATTTCATCGGGAACATGACGCATGAGCTGAAGACCCCGATCAGTACCATCGCGCTGAGTGCGGAGGTCATCGGGGATCCTGATATCGTCAACGAACCGGAACGACTGAAGGAATACGCACGGATCATCCGAGGGGAGAACGAACGGTTGCGTATCCAAGTGGAGCGGGTGCTTCAACTCTCCACGTTGGACCGCGATGACCTCCGATTGGAACGGGAACAGGTGAACATGCACGAGGTCATCGAGCTCGTTGCGGATTCATTGAAACTACCGCTTCAGGAACGCCGGGCTTCACTGGAACTGAAGCTCGATGCCGATCGCCACATCGTGAGAGGTGATGGTGTGCATTTGACGAACAGTGTTTTCAACCTGGTGGACAATGCGTTGAAATACGGACCCGAGGACACCATCATACACATCCGCACCTCCAGCAACGGATACTTTGAATTCTCCGTTCAGGACCATGGCATCGGAATGCGAAAGGAGGACCTTAACCACATTTTCGAGCGTTTCTACCGGGTCCATACAGGGAATGTTCACGACGTGAAGGGGTTCGGCCTGGGCTTGCACTATGTGCAACAGATCGTGAAAGCACATGGTGGTACGATAGGTGTACGGAGCGAGCTTGGTGTTGGAAGCACGTTCACGCTCAAACTTCCTGTGCGGTCATGATCAGGCTGTTGTCACCGACCGTTGACCTGCCCCATGTCCGGATAGGAGATCCTAATGGAACACGAATAAACCTTCATTCATGAGCGACACCAAGGCCAGTATCCTACTTGTGGAGGACGACCAGAACCTCGGATTCGTGATCCAGGATGCGTTGCGGCGGAAGGGCTATCTCGTGCACCTGGCGCGCGATGGCAAGGAAGGCTTGAAGCAATTCAACGACCATCCTTACGATCTCTGCGTGCTTGATGTCATGCTTCCCCAGAAGGATGGATTCACTCTGGCGGAGGACATACGGCTCGTGAACGAACAAGTGCCGATCATCTTTCTCACAGCCAAGAGCCAGACCGATGATCGGATCGCAGGATTCAAGGCGGGAGGTGATGATTACCTGACCAAGCCATTCAGCCATGAGGAACTTATCCTTCGGATCGAGGCGATCCTCAGGCGCACCATGGGAAAGGGCGATGACCCCAGGGTACGCGAAGTGTTCGAGCTGGGAACGTTCACCTTTGATCACCGGAATCTGGCGCTGAGCCATCCAGGGGGTGAGCGGAAGCTGACACGCAAGGAGGGGGAGGTATTACGTCTTCTGTGCATGCACGAGGACCAGGTCCTTCCAAGGGAGTTGGTATTGAACATGGTCTGGGGTGATGACACGTATTTCCTGGGTCGTAGTTTGGATGTGTTCATCAGCCGTTTGAGGAAGTACCTCAAGGCCGATGAAAAAGTGGCGATCGTGAACGTGCACGGCGTTGGCTTCAGGCTTCAGGTGGAGCGGTCCTGACCTATGGAAAATGAAAGCGCGCCCCTTCCCGGACGCGCTTTCCCTTTCCCAACCTTTCCTTGCTCAGTTCCCGCTGAGCAATTGTTTTACCAGTGTGGCGACCAGGCTTCCATCCGCCTTACCTGCGAAGCGTTTGTTCGCTTCACCCATTACCTGGCCCATGGCCTTCATATCCTGGGCACCAAGCTCCTGGATAAGTCCCTTCAACCCCGTCATGATCTCTGCCTCGCTCATCCGCCTGGGGAGATAGGTTTCGATCACATCCGCCTGTGCCTCCTCCTCCGCAGCGAGTTCCGGCCTTTCCTGTGCGTGGTAGATCTCCGCGCTTTCCTGTCGCTGTTTGTACAACTTGCTCAGGATCCTGATCCCCGCCGCTTCATCCAGGGTCTCATCACCACCCTTCGTCATCTCCAGGATAAGCGCACTCTTGATCGCACGCAGCGCGTTGAGCTTGTCCTTCTCGCGAGCGAGCATGGCCGATCTGATATCGGCATCTATGCGTTCTTTCAGGTCCATGGCTATCGTTACAGTGGCCGATCCCTGCATTAATCCACGTTATCGTGCAGGTACGGATTGTTGCGTTTCAACTCTACACGGCGTTCCCCGTTCTCGTCCGTTTCCTCGTTCAAGGTATAACGACTGATGTTGGAATCCATGCTCGGCTGTGCATTATTCAATTGGAGGTTCTTCCGCTTGTAAGCGGGTTCACGCTCCAGTTCCGACAGGCCACTTGGGGTCCTGAGGCGGGTGGAGAACTCCCTGATATGTGACTGCCGATCCTCCACACGCGAGGTATGCTCCTCGGGGCTCAGTTTGGCTTCGTTCA
>JAHEFL010000408.1:0-518 GCA_024640205.1 Flavobacteriales bacterium
ATTGCCCCGAAGTGCCTGGGGACGTGGTCTCCCTGACCTTCCTGACCTTCGGAACGGAGTTCGGGTTCGACAATGTGTACATCTATAACGGTACCACCGTAAGCCCGTTCAATGCGAACGGGACACAGATATTCGGGAACAACCCGAACATCCCGACCTGTGATGCCTTGGGATGTAACACCACGCTGGGTCCGGGAGGTTTCACCGGGACCACCTTACCCGGGACCGTTACGGCTACCATCACCGCACAGAACCCGAATGGCTGCCTCACGATCTCCATGACCAGTGATGAGATCATCACGAACATCGGATGGAGTGCCTTGGTCGGTTGTCAAAGCACCGCGGTTGGCGGGGACTGTACGTACATGCTTCGCTTGTACGACACCTTTGGCGATGGTTGGGCCGGATCCTCGGTGACCGTTACGGTGAATGGTGGAACGCCATCCTCGTATACGCTGCAGAACGGTTATTTCAATGAGATCCCGATCAGCGTGGATAACGGGGATAATGTGGTCATA
>JAHEFL010000408.1:528-2729 GCA_024640205.1 Flavobacteriales bacterium
AGCGGAGCGGGTCTCTTCCCGACTGATAACTATTGGACCTTGGATCTGTTCGGTGAGGAGTACGCGGAATTCCATTCGGCAATTCCTGCCGTGAATAATGTGGGTTACAGTTTCACTGCGGACTGCCAACCCCCACCTGCTGCATTAACGGATTGCATCGGATCACAGGAGATCTGCGCGAGTTCCGGGCCACCAGTGCAGAACCAACTGCCCGGCCAGACGAATTTTGGCAGTGTCGGTGACCTGTACAGCTTGAATTACGGCTGTTTGGCCGGTGTTGAGCGCCGGGGTACCTGGTCGGTATTCGGACCACAGACCGCCGGTAGCATCGGATTCCAGATCGTGCCCAACACGGTGGGTGAGAATTTGGACTTTGCGATCTGGGGCCCATTCCCTCCTGGGACCGGGCTTGCGGATATCTGTGCGCCAACCTCCCCGCCGATCCGTTGTTCCATCGCGGCGTTCGGGACGAGCCAACCACTGGGGACCGGTCAGACGGGTATCGGTAGTGTGACGTACTCGGCTCCTCAGTATGCAGCAGCGACGCCGGCCATCAATCAGGGAACCGGTGGCAATGGCTGGTTGCCCGGGATCAATGTGGGAACGGTGGGTGAGGTCTATCTGCTCTATGTGAGCAATGGCAGCACCTCAGGTGGCGCGGCGATCAATTGGACCGGAACGGCTGCCATGGATTGCCAGATCCTGCCTATTGAACTGCTCGCCTTCGATGCGTTTGCGCGAGAGGTGCACGTGGATGTGGAATGGAGCACGGTGAGCGAGTACAACAGCAGTCATTTTGATGTGCAGCGCTCGAGCGATGCGAGGAATTTCACCACGATAGGTAGTGTGGATGCTGCGGGGTATTCGCAAGGCCACATTGCGTACCGCTTCGTTGATGGTTCACCGATGGAAGGCTTGTCCTACTATCGCCTGATGATGATGGACCAGGATGGATCAGGTATGCCGAGCGATGTGGTACCGGTGATCTTCCGGCGTGCGGCAGGTTCGATGGAGGTATTCCCGAACCCGGCTACGGCGGAGCTCTATGTGTTGTATACGGCAGCCCAGGAGGAAGGGGTGAATTGGCGCCTGTTGGACGCCAGTGGACGCTTGGTGATGACGGGGAACCGTGGGATGGAAAAAGGCTTGAACCGGATGGAGCTCGATGTGGAGCGCTTGGAGATGGGAAGCTATCTCCTGGAACTGCGTGGAAGTGACGATGCGCCGTTGGGTACTGCACGCTTTGTGAAGCAGTAGCATAGTTCCATTCAAGTGAAAGGGGGGCCGTTCTCGGCCCCCCTTTCGCTTGAGGTCGTCGAAATTATTCCTGCTTCTTAGGCTCCTTGCCGTAATACCTGCGAAGGGCTTTGGTTTCCTCAATGAGTTTTCTGTATCGGACAGGGTGCTTACCAATGGACTCTATCAGGTCACGGCCTCCTTTCATGTAGAATTCAGGGAATCTCTCGCCGATCGCAGCACTTGCGGCCTGGGCATTGCCAGCATCCATGATGTACTGAGGGACTTCGTAGGATCCGGGCAACTCCCGGTCCACTTCATCGCGCATGAATTCCTTGATCTCCTCCATGCTGGCGTTCTCCATCCGTTTGATCAAAAGGATCTCCTCACGGGTAGGTGGTGCGATCCCTTCGGAAGAGGTATTGCCGGTGGGATCCGTTCCAGGCAGATCACCATTACCACACCCCCATGCGCCGAATACCAATACTGCAATACCGATATGGACACGGACATGGGATAGCCTATTGGCGACATGCTGGAACGTCACTGTCATTGTCTTCAAAGCGGACATTGGATGGGAAGGATTTTTCATTGTGGCCGAAAGATGCGCAAATTCCTTGCGTCGTTGTGCTGGAGTACAGGTGGTTCCGAACACCAATGATCGTCAGGCGGAAGATGCAGAACGACAGCATTTCATTTGTTATTCGCTGCGGAAAACGGGCAAGAGCCGATCATCTGGTCACAACGAACGGAAAGCGCTCGATCGCACCAGGTACGTGAATAATAAGGATGTAGGTACCCTCCACACACCCATCAAGCGGGATCGCTTCTGAACTTGGATGACGCTGTGCCTGCCAAACTATTCGACCCAATGGGTCCTGTATCATCAGGTGCACGAAGGGTGCAAGATCCCCGCCGAGTCTGAGGAGATCTTTTGCGGGATTCGGGAAGGCCCAGGCTCGTTG
>JAHEFL010000409.1 GCA_024640205.1 Flavobacteriales bacterium
ACAGGTCTGTGCGAGCAAAAAGGCACCCAACCCGATGAGGAAATTGAACTGGTCCACGTGTTGGAAGATCAGGGCGATATCGCCGATCAAGGAGAACACCAACCCGGCTTGTATCAGCAACGTGAAACGATCTCCGACACGCCTGCTGTTGAAGTAGAACCAACTGGATAATACGATCGTGAGCAAGGGCTTACATATCCATACCAAGATGGATCGATCGCTCATACCACCAGCGATGGTCCCCGCCAGTGCAATGGCGTAAATACCCAGGTTGATCGGGGTGCTTTTGAGTGGGGACATGTTCGGGTCAGGTCCGTCGCGATGGTCGTCTCGAAGGAACGCCAAATTACTCAGCGAACGGGAAGGAGCCGAGGTCAGCTTCCGGTGCACGGAGCGAAGGTGAGGCGCGTGGGCTTTGGTATCTTCGCCGACCGCTATTCACGGCACCCATGCGCATCTCCTGGAACTGGCTCCAACAGTACGTTGCAACGGATCTCACGCCGGAGGCTGCCGCTGAAATTCTCACCAGCACAGGGTTGGAAGTGGAGAGCGTGAGCCCCTATGAACCGGTCCCCGGGATGTTGTCCGGCGTTGTCGTTGGTGAGGTTGTCGCCTGCGAAAAGCATCCGGAAGCCGATCGCTTAAGCCTTTGCCGCGTCAAACTCAGCGAAGATGATCCCGTGCAGATCGTGTGCGGAGCACCCAATGTGGCCGTCGGACAGAAAGTGTTGGTGGCAACGGTGGGCAGTGTTCTGCACATGAACAATGGTGAAAGCCTGACCATCAAGAAGAGCAAGATCAGGGGGCGGGAAAGTCATGGGATGATCTGTGCCGAGGATGAGCTGGGCCTGGGAGAAAGCCACGACGGCATTCTTGTCCTTGATCCTTCCGCACAAGTGGGTAAGGCGGCAGCGGACCAATTGGAATTGACCAGCGACCATGTTCTGGAGATCGGTCTCACACCCAATCGTACCGACGCCATGGGGCATGTGGGTGTGGCACGTGACCTCGTGGCCGCGCTCAATTACCGATCGAACGCCAGGCTCTCCATGCGGATGCCTTCTGTTGATGCCTATGTACAGGACGATGACACACGCAGCATCCACGTGGAACTGCAGGCGCCGGAAGCATGCCTACGCTACGCCGGAGTGACCTTGACGAACGTGGTGGTGGGCCCCTCGCCCGAGTGGTTGCAGGAACGGCTGTTGACCATCGGACTGAAGCCCATCAATAACGTGGTGGACGTGACCAATTTCGTTCAGCACGAGCTGGCGCAGCCCTTGCACGCCTTTGATGCGGACCGCCTGAAGGACGGGCGCATCATCGTTCGGTTGGCATCGAAGGATGAGCCCTTCGTTACGCTGGATGAGAAGGAGCGAAAGCTGGATCCGAACGATCTGGTCATCGCGGATGGGTCGTCGCCGGCCTGCATTGCCGGCGTATTCGGTGGTTTGGTGAGCGGGGTAAGTGAGGGTACCACCAGCGTCTTCCTGGAAAGTGCGTGTTTCGATCCGGCCTTCATCCGACGGACGGCACGCCGTCATGGCTTGAACACCGACGCATCGTTCCGCTTTGAGCGTGGCGTGGATCCGGAGATCACGCTTCTCGCATTGAAGCGGGCCGCATTGTTGCTGAAGGAGGTTGCCGGAGCGCGCATCAGCTCGGAGATCACGGACCTGCGCGGAAAGCCTGCGGAGAAGAGGGAGGTACTCCTGCGGTATGTGGATGTGGATCGTTTGACCGGAACACCGATCGAGGCTTCGGCCATCAAGCGCATTTTGGAGCTGCTGGAATTCCGGGTGATCAAGGAGGAGGAGGATCAAGTGCTGGTCGAGGTCCCTTCCTACCGTATCGATGTGGACCGACCTGCCGATGTGATCGAGGAGATCCTGCGTATCCACGGTTTTGACCAGGTCCCTATCCCGGAGCGATTGATGTGTCCGCCGGTGTTGCAGGACATTCTCTCCCCGGAACGCATGCGTCACGCCATCGCGGAGCACCTTGCCTCGCGCGGTTTCCGGGAGATCATGACACCTTCACTGGTGAGCGGTGAACGCTGTGTGAGCAGTGCTGCTGCCGAAGCGGATGAATTGGTCGCCATGGCGAATCCGCTCAGTTCGGAACTGGACGTGCTTCGACCGACGATGATCTTCGGTGCACTGCAGACCGTCCTGCACAACCTCAACCGCCAGCAGCGGGACCTGCGTTCCTTCGAGCGCGGACGGATCTATGGCAAGCGGAAAGGCAAGATCCAGGAGGTCGATCGGGTCTGCTTGGCGATGACGGGTCGTCGGTACCGGGATCGGTGGCGCAGCACGGATGACAAGTACGCGGTCTTCGATGTGAAGGCCGAGGTGGAATCACTCCTGGAACGCATGGGCCTGAATGCTTCGGCATCCTGGGAACCTGTAGAGCATCCGTTGCTTGACCAAGCCTATGCAATGAGCATCGGCGGTCGACCATGCGGGCATGTCGGGTCGGTGCGCAGCGCGGTGAGAAAACAGTTCGACGTGGGGCAGGAGGTGCTGATCGCGGATCTTGATGAGGGAGAACTTCTGAAGGCTTGCGAACGGGGTGAGGTGGAGTACAAGGAACTCAACCGCTTCCCTTCGGTCCGCAGGGATCTGAGCCTGCTATTGGATGACTCCGTGCGCTACGAGCAACTAAAGAGCGTGGCGTTCCAGGCCGAGCGGAAGCTGCTCCACGCCATGGACCTGTTCGATGTG
>JAHEFL010000042.1 GCA_024640205.1 Flavobacteriales bacterium
ATGAGGGTAGTGTTCCCCTACGCAGCAATGGCGTTGACGCTGGTCGTCCTGGGGGTCATGGTCCGATACAGCCCATTGCCGGAGATCGAACCGGAGGAGGCGCCGGAGGCTGAGGAGGACAAAGGTGGGGTCATGTCCTATCCTTATCTGGTCCTGGGTGTTGTAGCCCTTTTCCTTTACGTGGGTGTGGAAGTGATCGCTGGTGATACCATCGGGCTGTATGGCCAGTCACAGGGTATCCCGCTGGACGAAGCCAAACATCTGACGAGCTATACGCTGGCGGCCATGGTGCTCGGTTATATTCTCGGTATTGTGACCATTCCGCGATTGATCGACCAAGGAATGGCGCTGACCCTTTCCGCAGCTACCGGGATCATCCTAAGTTTGATCGCATTGTCGATCGACGGGAAGCCTTCCGTAATGTGCATTGCCTTATTGGGCTTTGCTAATGCCTTGGTGTGGCCTGCCATTTGGCCGCTGGCCATCAGGGGATTGGGAAAGCATACCAGAACGGGTTCGGCGCTCCTGATCATGGCCATTTCCGGGGGCGCATTATTGCCCATCCTATACGGGCGCCTCAGCGATATTTCCACCATCGGTCCGCAGCAGGCGTATTGGATCCTCATTCCCTGTTACTTATTCATCGGCTGGTACGCCCTTGCGGGATCGAAACGGAATGCCTGGGGGAGATAGGGTAGGCGGTATGACTTGCATGTGCTGTGTTGAAAAGTGAAGCGTTCCTTCAAAAACCCTCGTAGAAGGCTCCATTACCTTCGACCCCGGTATCCCACCAACAATTGAATTCATAGCATGATGGCGTTTTCACGATCCCATCCCGTCCTCTTACTTTGTTTTGGACTTTTGATCACTGGCTGTGGAAGCCCTGACGCCACGGAGAGCGAGGCTGAGGTGAATGTTCCGGAGCCTCCCAAAGAAAACGAAGTGGTTGCGATCGGAGGACGCACGTTCAGTATTCCCTCACCGGTTCAGGCTGCGTTCGCGATCAAGAATTCGGGCCTGAAGTACCAGCGTGATCTCACGGTTCCCTTGGATCGTGGCGCTTCACTTGTGGGCAAAATGCAACAAGCCACCTTGCTTGGCATGTACGGTGCGGATATGGCCTATGTGACCGTCCATAACGATGGACAGCGTGCATTGGCCACCTTGCAGGCTATCGAAAAGCTGGGAGGGGAACTGGAACTGGGCAATGCGTTCGATCGTTCCTTGTTGGACCGCTTCAAGCGCAACGTCGGCAGTGAGGATAGTCTTCTCCGCTTCAGTGGGACCGCTTTCCGCGCAGCGGATGAATACCTCAAGAACAATGAGCGGGATGATGTCAGCACCTTGGTCCTTGTCGGTGGTTGGGTGGAATCCATGCACTTGACGCTGGCTGATCCAGCGGCGGCCAAGACCGAGAAGTTGACGCAGCGCATTGGCGAACAGAAAAGCACTCTGGACGGGATGGTCGCATTGCTGAGGGAAATTGAAGAAGATGGGGCGAACGCAGCCTTGGTGAATGCTTTGGTGGAATTGCAGGCGGAGTATACTGACATAAGCCCGACCTACACGTATGAGAAACCCGTTACGGATCCAGCCAGCCGGACCACTTATATCAACAGTGTGACCGCCGTATCCGTATCAGAGGAGAAAATGGCATCCATCGCGGCCAAGGTTTTGGCCATTCGTTCCATGATCCTTGCCTGAACCCATGTATAGGTCAACGTTCCTTATCCTCTCGTTCCTCGGGGCATTCGCTGCCCAGGCCCAGTCCGGTATGTGTGGTACCATTGCGGATCGGTGCGAAAAGCATATATCCGAGGCCTACATCCCGGACGGTCAGTTCTATCGTGCCCTCTTGAACGGGGATGAAATGGCTGAATTCGGATTGACCCTGTACGGCGGGTCAACCTATCGTGTGGCGGCTTGCAGTGGTGATAGCGACGGTGTCCTGATATTCCACGTGGTGGACAAGGAAGGCAACGTCTTGTTCACGAATAAGGACCATGGCAATGCGCCGTACTGGGACCTTGCAGTGGCACATACATTGGATGTGACGGTCGAGGCTACCTTGGACCCTGCGAAAGCTGGAAGTGGCTGCGCGGTGCTTCTGATCGGTTTCAAGCGATAACGGAACCGTCCATACGCAACCTTGAGGCGCCCCTCCCGTAAAGAGGGGCGCTTTTCTATTTCCGGTCCTATCCATTTTCATGAGCGAGAAGATCCTCAACGCCCTCCTTCAGTTGTTCGCCATCATAGCCAGGGGCGATGCTGTGGCCGAGGGTGCGCGTCCGGAGAATGCAGCCATTCTTGAACGCTTTTTGCGCAAGCAGTTCACTGCGGAAACCGCCGCTATGCACATGGAACGCTATCAGTCGTTCGTGCAGGAATTCCATTCGAACAGCGGTAAAGGGAAGAGCGGCAGGAAAAGGACATCGCTGAATTCGGTGAAGGTGCTGAAGATCTGCACCCAGATAAACGAGGAACTGAACCAGCATCAGAAATTCGTTGTACTTATTCATCTGTTGGAGTTCATCCAAGCTGGTTCGGATGAAACTGAGCAGGAAGCAGAGTTCGTAGCTACGGTTGCCGGCACCTTCAATATCGCACAGCAGGATTTCCAGCATTGCCGTGCTTTCGTTCTGCAGGAACGGTCTGGTCGTGCGGATGAGGACCACCTGCTCTATATCGATGCAGCGGTTGAGAGGGGAATGACCAAGGCCCGTCACCTGCACTCTCATGGATTGGATGGAGAGATGCGGGTCCTGCACGTTCCTAGTGTCAATCTGTACGTCATGCGGTACTCGGGTTCGGACGAAGTACTCCTGAACGGGCATCGCATGACCCCGGACAGCAATTACGTGCTGAGCAACGGGAGCAGCATCCGACCACCCACCGGTGTCCCGATCTACTACAGTGATATTCTGGGGTCGTTCATGAGCCGGAACGGCCGACCGCGGATCGTTTTCAAGGCGGATGCCATCGAGTATGTGTTCCCGAACGGCCGGCAGGGATTGCACGAGTTGCGGATGGCCGAGACCGGCGGGAAGCTCATCGGTATCATGGGTGGCAGTGGCAGTGGCAAAAGCACTCTGCTCAACGTGCTGAACGGTAATCTCAGACCAAGCCGGGGCCGGGTCACCATCAATGGTATAGATGTCCATTCGGAGCGTGATCGTATACGCGGCGTCATTGGCCATGTGAGCCAGGATGACCTGCTCATTGAGGAGCTTACCGTGTTCCAGAACCTGTTCTTCAACGCCATGCTCTGCTTCGGCGACCAGGGTAAGGAACAAGTGACGGAGCGAGTGCTTCGCATGTTGCAGACCCTGGGTCTTTTTGAAACCAAGGACCTGAAAGTCGGAAGTCCACTGGACAAGACGATCAGCGGGGGACAGCGGAAGCGCCTCAATATCGCGCTCGAACTCATCAGGGAGCCCAGTGTCCTGTTCGTGGATGAACCGACAAGTGGCCTGAGTTCAAGGGATTCGGAGAACATCATGGACCTTCTGAAGGAGCTGGCCTTGAAAGGCAGGTTGGTCTTTACGGTCATTCATCAACCATCGTCGGATATCTTCAAACTATTCGACCGCCTGCTCCTCATGGACCAGGAAGGGCACCCTGTTTATTATGGTGACCCTGTGGATGCCGTGGTGTACTTCAAACGGGTCACCGGACAGGTGAATTCCGAGGTAGGGCAATGCGGAGCCTGCGGAAATGTGAACCCTGAACAGATCTTCAATATACTGGAGGCGCGGCTGGTGGATGAGTACGGGAACGAAACGGATCAAAGACGGATCAGCCCCGACGCATGGAACGAGGTGTTCCGTGCCCAAATGGAAGGCCGCGTGGCCCAGGTGCCGCTGGAACACAGTATTCCGAAAAGCACCTTCACCGTTCCAAGAAGGTGGCGTCAGTTCAAGGTCTATTTCAAGCGCGATCTCCTGAGCAAACTGGCCAATCGGCAATATGTGCTGATCAACCTCATCGAAGCACCTGCTCTGGCCTTCCTGATGTCATTCTTCCTGAAGTTCCATCACGTATCCGATGACTCCACAGGTGGCTACATCTTCCGGGAGAATGATAACATTCCACAATACCTATTCATTGCAGTGATCGTGGCCCTTTTCCTGGGCCTTACGGTTAGTGCGGAGGAGATCATTCGGGACCGCAAGATCCTCCAGCGTGAAAAATTCCTTGATCTCAGTTGGATGAGCTACCTGATGAGCAAGGTGGGCATTCTGTTCATGATCAGTGCGTTGCAGACCGTGCTATTCGTGATCGTGGGGAATAGTATCCTGGGCATCCAGGGTCTCGGGCTTGTGCATTGGGTCCTTCTCTTCAGTACATCCTGTTTTGCGAACGTACTGGGGCTGAATGTCAGCGCGAGTTTCAACAGTGCCAAGGTGATCTATATCATGATCCCGGTATTGATCATTCCGCAACTATTGTTCAGCGGGATCATCGTGAAATTCGATAAGCTCCATCCGTGGTTCTCATCGGAGAAAAGCGTTCCACTGATCGGGAATATCATGGCCTCGCGTTGGGCCTATGAAGGATTGGCCGTCACCCAGTTCATGGAGAATGAGTACGAGAAGAATTTTTACGGGTTCGATCAACGGATGAAGACCGCCAACTGGAAGAAGGACCTATGGTTGAAGGAATTGAACAATCGGGTCGGTGACGTGCGACGGGCCTTGGACGGGAATGGGGACGATGTGGATATGGCAAGTGACCTGGCATTGATCAAAAGGGAAATTGAACATGAGCAGGAACAACTGAGGGGATTCGTGTTCGAGGACATCGGCAAGTTGGACCCCGAGCTCGTCACTGTGGATGTATTGGATGACCTTGAAGGAAAGCTCCAGATACTGGTGGAACATTATAGGCGGACGTACCGTGAAGCGGAAAAATTGAAGGAGGACCGGATCATGAGCATGACCTCGGACCCCGAAGCGCGCACAGCGTACTTCGCCTTGTTGGATAACTATCGGAACGAGAGCCTATCCGATATGGTGACCAATAAGAACGATGTGCATGTCATCGTCCCGTACCGTGGTGAACTTGTACGAAAGAGTGATCCGGTCTACCTGGAACCGGAACACTCCGGTTTTTTCGGTGCCCAATTCTACGCGCCGAGCAAGTGGCTTTTCGGCCAACGGATCCCAACGCTTTGGGCCAATACAATGGTCTTGTGGGCCATGGCACTGCTACTTGGACTGGCTCTGCAGTTCGAATTGTTCCCCAGGACCCTGAAAGCCATTTCGGCCCGTACGGATCATTGATGCGCACTGCTCTTCCGGACAGTGCGGTTTTCCTTCGCGCTGCAGGCCTCTATTGACCGTTCACCTCCTCGATCAGGATCATCTTGAAAGGAACGTTGATGATACCGGCGTAGTCCTCGCCTGCCTCCAACATGTCCTCATCATCTTCCTCGTAGTGCCAGAGGATCGTCACCTCGTTGCCCGCCGCCCGAATAGCCTCCAGTTTCTTGAACACATCGAGTATGCATTTCGAGGAACTCGTGTTGAAGTATTCCAATTGGACATGCAATGCGGTCTTGCTTTGAGGCGACCGTGAATACCCATCGATCCAGTCGATCAGCGGCTTGTAAAAGTCGATCGAATTCTCCGGTATCGATCGCCCTTTGATCTCCAACATGCCCGTATTCGGGTCCAGATCGATGTGGGGTGTTTTCGGTGTGCCTTCAAGGCGTAAGGGACCCATGGTGTCGTGGTCTATGATGTCACGTTAACGTTCAAACTGAAGAATGCGCTGTCCTTGTCGATCGGCACGAACCCGTATTCCAATTTCGCACCGCTCTTCCGCGCAATGTCTATCATCCCCAAGCCCCCTCCACCACGGGTGCCATAGCGCCCGTCCGCAAGCGTAGTCTTGTAGAGGTCCCGCAGTTCCTCTGAATTCAATGCATTGATCCTATCAAGATGCTGTTTCAGGCGCTCCACATCGCCGCCGGCCATGAGGTTTCCGGAAAGCACTGAATAGCCGTTATCCAAGTGAGCGATCATCACCACTCCATGGGGATCAGGATCCATGGATCCTTCACCTTGGCCGATCACCGTTTTATGGTGATAGAGATTTTGCAAACACTCCATCACGACATTGAAGACCCTCTTCCTGGACCGCCCATCCGGCTCGATCAGTTCCATCTTATGTTCCACCATGCCAAGCAGTGCGGTGATGAGCTCCGTGGTAAGACTCCCTTTGAACGACAACATGATCCGTTGTCGCTCAAGCTCGTCGTACAGGTCGTGTATCCGGTCGATCATACCCAAGCGGAAGTACTCCTTGCTGCAGAGGTGCAACAAAGAAAACGGCGCCCTGATGATCATGGCCTCTGGTGAAGGTTAGTTATCCACGTAATTGTCAACCCACCCGAGGCCAGGGATTACTTTCGCGGACTGTTCACGTTCGTCCCGGCAAGGACGTTCTTAACCCATGGGCTGGTACGAGAGTTGGTTCGGCACGCGTTACTATGCCTCGCTTTATGGGCATCGGGACGAGATGGACGCAAAAGCCTGGGTCGACCTGATACAGGATCGATGGAACTTGGAGCCGGGTCAACGACTATTGGACCTCGCTTGCGGGAGGGGACGACACGCCAAGTGGTTCACTGTCGCTGGATCGGATGTGACAGGAGTGGATATATCCGAGGAGAGTATCGCGGAAGCTACCCGAAACATACCGGAGGCGAATTTTCGAGTGCAGGATATGCGGGATCCCCTTGGTCATGGGGAATTCGATGCAGCCTGTTGCCTGTTCACCAGTCTGGGCTATTTCAGGACCTTGCAGGATAACGAAAGCGTTTTCCGGGCGGTGTTCGAAGCACTGCGACCGGGAGGAAGGTTCGTACTGGATTTCATGAACAGTCAGGTAGTATTGCGGGACCTTGTAGCGCATGAGACGATCGTCAGGGATGCGGTTCGTTTCACCATCGACCGTAGGTTGGAGAATGATATCCTGGTCAAGACCATTCAAGTGGAGGATAAAGGCTGTATCAGTCATTTCGAAGAACGGGTCCAGACATTAAGAACAGAGGACCTGGTGGCCATGGCCAACAATGTGGGATTCCTTATTGAGGATCGGACGGATGGTCCCGACCCGCGGCCGTTCGATCCGAACGATTCAGAACGTTTCGTTCTATGGATGAAAAAGCCGATCACATGAACCTGACCGTGCTTTTGGCCTTCTTCCTTTTGCCAATGATCGCAGGAACGGTGGTCAAAGCATTGCGTCCTGATGCCAGCTGGATGCGAATGCTGCTATCCTTCAGTGGGGCATTCTTGTTGGGGGTCGTTTTCATGCACATGCTGCCGGAATTGTATGAAGAGGAAGGGGAACTCATTGGTGCGTGGATACTGGGCGGATTCCTTCTACAAGTGATCCTGGAGTATTTCAGCCATGGGATCGAGCATGGACACGTACACCTGCACGCCACGGGAGCAAAGGCCATACCCGTGATGACGCTGTTGAGCCTATGCATCCACTCGTTCGTGGAAGGGATCCCCTTTGCCGATCCCAAGGTGGCCGCCGATCTTCCATTCCTTGCTGGTGTGGTGCTGCATAAGATGCCCATGGCGATCGCTCTTGCGGCCGTCCTGCTTCGCTCAGGTACCGGGCAAGCTGTCAGTTGGGCCTTGTTGACCGTTTTCGCCTTGTCCGCACCATTCGGAATGATCCTCGGGGCAATGGTAGGCAATGGGTCGGTGAATGGCTTCCTCCACCTGATGTTGGGTTTGGCCATTGGCATGCTTTTACATATCAGCACCACCATCATATTTGAAAGCGCACCGGATCATCGGTTGGACAGGCAGCGTTTCCTGGCTGTTGTTATGGGGATCGCGATGTCCGCGATGGTATTGCATTAGCCGGGGCATCGGTCATGACGAACAGATCAATGTTCAGCCTGTTGCCTTGGATGGCGATCTTTTTCCTGGCCATGGCGTTCCTGGAGAGTGCCGTAGTGGTTTATCTCAGGGCGTTGTATTACCCCGGTGGATTCGGATTCCCTATCATTCCCATGTCAAAGGGGTTGGTTAGGACGGAGCTATGGCGGGAGGTCGCGACCTTGGTCATGTTGCTTGCTCCGGGTGCAATGGTGACCCGTTCGGCGCTGGAACGGTTTGCTTGGTTCTGCTTTGGATTCGGGGTGTGGGACCTGGGCTATTACTTCTGGCTCAAGCTTCTGTTGGATTGGCCTGCTTCCTGGCAGACTTGGGATCTGCTCTTCCTCGTGCCGTTTCCCTGGGTCGGACCGGTATGGGCCCCCTGTTTGATCGCACTTGGGCTGATCATCCTTTCGATGTATGTTTTTCACATTCGGAATACGGGTAGTGATCTTCAGATCCCCCGTTCTGCATGGTCACTGCTGATCATAGGGGCTCTGCTAATGATCTGTTCGTTCATGTTGGACCCCATGATGCACGGATTCAATGGTAGCGATATGATGTATGAGATGCCGACCGAGCAGGGGACGGTGGGGCGGAATACGCGCGAAATGCCCTACGTGCCCTTTCAATTCCCTTGGGCCTGGTATTTGGCTGGGTGGCTTTTCGCCTTCGCAGGAATGATCTTGCTGATGCGATCTCATTCAGCAAGTAGGTCTTAGCACAGGGTGCGTGACAGCGTTTCCGGGTCGTCCTTGGCCAGAGGTATTGTAAAAGCTTGGAGGCTTCAACCGACCGAAGTGCTCAAGTTCATCTCACTTGATCCGATCGCAAAATTGGCGACTTGTTCCACCGCGGGTGGTTGAAAACAAGAAACCTGCACGGACACAACCACGTACGAAGGATCACGTCCTTCGTATGAGGAGTCTCTCATCATGGTAGTTCGATCACGCATCTTCGTTCGCCTACTGTCCCTTTCCTTTTTGGGCTTCGCCTTTTACTATGCCCATCTTTATTTGGGACTGTTTGATAATGTGTTGGTATTCAAGCCTTTGGCTATAGTTTTCTGTCTTGTGGCCTTGCCGCTACCGATCCTGGTTGTCAATAACAGGAACCTTTTCCCTGAGTTGGCGCCGAGCGGAAGAACCGTATTGACCCTTGCCTCCTTCCTGCTCCTGGTCCATCATTTTCTCCTGACGTTCATTTTCGTTCTGTTCATGAACGGGGATAAGATGGTCTGATCGCAATGGTCGTTCGATCCATGATGAACAGAACGATGCTCGATCTGTTCTTACACAAAAGGCCATCATGTGGGGATTATTCAAGAAGAAGAGTGAGCTCAGCGTTCTGGAGAAGCGATATGCCGAACTGCTGAAGCAGGCGCATGAATTGAGCACACGGGATCGGAAGGCCTCCGACCTGAAGACAGCTGAAGCGGAAGAAGTGCGGGTGAAATTGGATGCTATGAGATCCGGGGAAGATGTAACATC
>JAHEFL010000410.1 GCA_024640205.1 Flavobacteriales bacterium
CTGCCTGATGGGCGCTCCGGCGAAGCTTGATCAGGAGCTTCCGGAGGTGCTGGTCACGGATCCGTGAAACAAGTGGGATATCAGGACCGAGCACGCGGTTGCCAAGTCTTGACCGCAGCGCCATGGCCAATTCTGCCGCAGTTGCTTGTACGCGTTCCTCATTGCGGTGCTTCAAGGTCAGTTCCACGATGCGCATGAAAGGTGGGTACCCATGGGCCTGCCGATGCTCTATCTCCCTATTGTAGAGGCCGTCAACATCATGCTCCACGACAAGGTCCAGAACGGGGTGGTTCACCTCGTACGCTTGAATGATGACCGTGCCCGCCCGCTTCCTTCGTCCCGAGCGACCGGCGACCTGTGCCATCAATTGGAAAGCTCGTTCGTGTGCCCGGAAGTCAGGATACCGAAGCAGGAGGTCGGCGTTCAGAATGCCAACCACACTGACCTGGTCGAAATCCAATCCTTTGGTCACCATTTGTGTGCCGACCAGGATGTTCACTGCGCCGTTCCCGAAATCCGTGAGGATCTTCTCCAAAGCGTTCCGCCCACGTGTCGTGTCCTGGTCCATTCGGGCCACACGAGCATCAGGGAATAGTTCACCCAGTTCCTCTTCGATCTTTTCCGTGCCGAACCCCAGCATCTTTATGCGGGGACTGCCACAGGATCCGCAAATGGTGGGAGGTGCATAGTGTCTCCCGCAATAATGGCAGCGTAGTTGATGTTGCGCCTTGTGGTACGTCAGGCTGACATCACAATGGTCACATTCGGGGATCCAACTGCACGTTTCACATCTCCAGACGGGTACATACCCCCTGCGGTTCTGGAAAATGATGGCTTGCTCCCTGCGATCCAAAGCCTGCTGAACCGATTCGATCAGTGTTCGGGAGAAGTGGCCGCGCATGAGTTTCCGTTTGTGCGCGTCCCGAAGGTCCACCCTGGTGATCGCGGGCATTTCCACTTCACCGTAGCGGACAAGGAGTTCAGAGAAACCGTACTTGCCCGAGCGCGCATTGTGCTGGCTTTCCAAGCTCGGCGTAGCCGATCCCAATAGGACTTTACCACCATGGATGGATGCCAGGACCACGGACATGTCCCGGGCGTGATAACGTGGGGATGGATCGTGCTGTTTGTAACTGGGGTCGTGCTCCTCGTCCACCACGATCAGCCGAAGGTCCCTGAACGGAAGGAAGATGGCGGACCGGGCGCCAATAATAATTCTCGGTGCATCGGACCCCTTGGCCATTCTCATCCATAATGTGGTCCGCTCATGTTGGGGCATGCGGGAATGGGAAACGGCGATCCGTTCTCCGAAGCGAGCCCTCAACCGGCTGATCATTTGCGTTGTCAAGGCGATCTCCGGGAGCAGGTAAAGCACCTGGTCCCCCTTTTTGATCACCTCCTCGATCATGGCCATGTATACCTCGGTCTTACCCGAGGAAGTGACACCTCGCAGGAGCACCACGTCCTTTTGCTCGAACTCTTTCTGGATCCTCTGGAGTGCGGTCTCTTGCGCATCGGAAAGCAGGGGCACCGGCCCCCCTAAGTCACCACTTTGCGGGATGCCCGCCTCCCGCTCATAGATCTCGAAAAGGCCCTTTTTTATCAAGCCGTTCAGCGTTGCAGCATTAGCACCACTGAGATGGAGGAGTTTGCTTCGTTCCACCTCACGGGGATCTTCGCCAAGGCAGCGGCTCAATTCGATGTATCGCATGAGCACGGTCCATTGCTTGGGTGCCTTCTTCTCCAAGGAATCGAACCAGGCGTGCAGGGAACGCTCGTCCGATGGAGAAGGAACGAGGCGCACATAGGCGATCATGCGTGGCTTCCATTGATCGCGGATCTGCTCCTCCAGGAGCAGGGCTCCACTGTCCATGAGCCTCCTGATCACCGGCATGGGATCCTTCAGACCCAGTAATTCACCGGCCTCGGACAAAGTGATCACCTCCCGCTCCACCATCGCATCGATCAATACGCCTGCCTTTCCGTTCACAGTATCGCTTTGCGCGGCCGCTGCTGATGCGACCAAACGGGTCTCACTGCTCAGCACCAACTGGCCTGGTAAGGCTGCGATCAGGACTTCTCCGAGTGTGGAGAGATAGTGGTTCGCCATCACCTCCCACAACCGGAACTGCTGCTCCGTGACAATGGGTTCGGGATCAAGAACGGATAGGACCGACCGTACTTTGCCATACCCTGGAACCGTACCATGGACTTTTCGGACCAGGCCGCTGTACAATTTGCGCCCTCGGCCGAACGGAACGACCACGCGGATCCCTGGCCTGATATCCTTCGACCCTTCCGGCACGGAATAGGTGAAAAGGCCAGGAACGGCCAATGGCAGTATCACATCGACGAAGAGCGGCATACGTGGCACAAAGGTGGTCGATCAGGCCCACTGAGGACGGATTAGCGGAACCACCCGTGAAGCATGCAGTGTCATGGAATTGTATGCATCGGCCCGATACGTCATGACCGGGCAACATTCCACGGTGTTCGTTTGTCTATTAGGTATGGGAACCAAGACCAAAGAGATACCAACGAAGGGATCGCACGAGGTTTCGGAGGAGACGGACGTTTACAAGCATGACACGCCCAAATGGCGTAAGTACTATCAGAAGGTCAGAAAGAATATTCGTTTTCCCCGTTACTATAAGAAGGCATTGAACTGGTAGTTGTACTCCGGATCAGGTTGGTATTCGCAAGAGATT
>JAHEFL010000411.1 GCA_024640205.1 Flavobacteriales bacterium
TAAAGATCATCGAAGGAATGGCACTCGGCAAGGCCATCATCTCCACTCCGATCGGTGCCGAAGGGATCGCCCACACCGATGGGAAGAACATCCTCATTGCCCGGAACATGACCGAATTCACGGAGCACATCCTAGCTCTGGCTTCAGATCCGGAACGGGCAAGACGATTGGGGGCCGAAGCCAGGGAGCTGATCACCACTTCTTACTCCAATACCAAAGTGGTCCAGGACCTCAGCACCTTTTATAAGAAGTTGGCCAAGGCATGAAGCTGTTGGTCCTTCTTTCCCGGGTTCCTTATCCTTTGGAAAAGGGCGACAAACTCAGGGCATATCACCTCATCGCACGGCTGGCCCGCAAGCATGAGATCTTTCTTTTCTGTTTGAGCGATACCCCCACGGACCCGTCCCACATTTCGCACCTGCACCAATTCTGCAAGCATATCGAGGTGGTGCGTATCCCACGATGGCGTATCATCCTTAAGCTGATCACTGCGATCTTCTCACGACTTCCGTTCCAGGTGGCCTATTTCCATCATGGGATGGCCCAACGTCGCATCGATTCGATCATAGACACCTTCGGTCCGGACCACGTGCTGTGTCAGTTGGTGCGTACCACGGAATATGTCCGAAAGCGCTATACCCTGCCCAAAACGCTGGACTACATGGATACGCTCAGCAAGGGTATGGAGCGGCGCACGGAGAACGCTCCGTTCTACCTGAAACCACTGTTCCAGGCAGAGACGCGACGCTTGATCCGATATGAGAACCTGATGTTCGACCTGTTCGACAATACGGTGATCATCAGTGCGCAGGACCGGGACTACATCTATCACCCCCTGCGCGACGGAATGGTGGTGGTGCCCAATGGTGTCGATACCGAACACTTCACGCCGCAGGAACAGGAACCTCTTTACGATCTGCTTTTCACGGGCAACATGAACTACCCACCGAACATAGACAGCGTGCTATACCTTGTTCGCAGGGTCCTTCCCATCGTTCGGAGGACACGGCCAGGCACCAGCTTGCTCATAAGCGGTGTGGATCCCAGCCCTGCAGTACGCGACCTGGCAAGGACCGACCCCTTGATCGAAGTGACCGGATGGGTCCGCGATATCCGGACATCGTACGCATCGGCTCGCTTGTTCGTGGCACCCATGCAGATAGGCACGGGCCTGCAGAACAAACTATTGGAAGCGATGGCCATGCGAATGCCGTGCATCACCTCCGCTCTTGCAAATAATGCCGTAGGCGCCGAGCCGGGCAGTTCGATCCTCATCGGCGACAGTCCGGAGGAATACGCCCAGCACATCCTTCAACAGCTGGCGGATCCATCCGATCGCCAGCGGCTTGCCAACAATGGCTACCATTTCGTGCGGGAGCACTTCGATTGGCAGAGTGCTTCGGACAAACTGGAGCTCCTGATCGCGAGCGGTTCGAACGCGGCCTGAGCGATGTGGGCCTCCAAGGCGCGGGGATCTCATACAGGTATGTGCATTGCGGTCCTTCTACCTTTGCACCCTACTTGCTAACATGAGCAGAGCATTCGATACGATCGGATCAGCGATCGAGGATATCCGCCAAGGAAAGGTGGTGATCGTGGTGGATGACGAGGACCGGGAGAATGAGGGTGATTTCGTAACGGCCGCGCGTAATGCGACCCCGGAGGTCATCAATTTCATGGCCACGCATGGCCGTGGATTGATCTGTGCGCCACTGACCGAGGACCGGTGTAACTCGTTGGGGCTCGACCTGATGGTACGCGACAATACCGCGCTGCACGAAACCCCCTTCACGGTGAGCGTGGATGTGAAGGGCCGTGGAACCACCACCGGTATCAGTGCGAGCGACCGGAGCAAGACAATGCTCGCATTGATAGAGCCTGATACAGGTCCCGGGGATCTCGCTCGGCCAGGCCACATTTTTCCCTTGAAGGCGCGCAATGGCGGCGTTCTTCGCCGTACAGGGCATACTGAGGCAGCCGTGGACCTTGCCAGGCTCGCAGGCTTTGAACCAGCGGGCTGCATCGTGGAGATCCTCAACGAGGATGGGACCATGGCGCGTCTACCGGAATTACGGAAGATCGCTGAACGGTTCGACCTCAAGCTTATCAGTATTGAGGATCTCGTGGCTTACCGGATGCGCACCGAACGTATCGTGGAACGCCACGTGGATGTGAAGCTTCCCACAGCCTACGGTGATTTTGATCTGGTAGCCTACCGACAGACCACCACCGGTGATGAGCACCTTGCCTTGACAAAGGGTGCATGGGACCCGAACGAACCAATTCTAGTGCGCGTGCACAGCAGTTGCGTAACAGGCGACATTTTTGGAAGTTGCCGCTGCGATTGCGGTCCACAATTACACAAGGCGATGCAGTTGGTGGAGGAAGCCGGCAAAGGAGTGATCGTGTACATGCAGCAGGAAGGTCGTGGGATCGGATTATTGAACAAACTCAAAGCCTACAAGCTGCAGGAACAGGGTGCGGATACGGTGGAGGCCAATCTGATGCTGGGTTTCGATATGGATGCCCGGGATTATGGAGTTGGGGCCCAGATCCTGCATGATCTGGGGGTCCGGAAAATGCGCCTCCTCACCAACAATCCGAAGAAGCGTACCGGCCTGGTGGGCTACGGATTGGAGATCGTGGAGAACGTGGCGATTGAGGTCGCTTCTAACCCGCATAACAGCGACTATCTCAGGAC
>JAHEFL010000412.1 GCA_024640205.1 Flavobacteriales bacterium
GGAAGCATTCCGCATCGCCCTTCCGCGGGATGCACGCCGCGACCTTATCGCTATCGGCTCGGTCTTTCACTGTTGGACATCGGAGGGCTGCGCTTCAATAATGCCGTTGCCGGGAACGTGTAGGGCGGATCGACCACCATCGCCGACCACAGCGCGGTGAACTTGAACGACGTTGAAGGTGTCGACAGCTTGTTCGGTACCCTTAGCAACTGGAGCAGCGAAGAAGGGGTGCGCATTGGTGCTGCCTCCGCGGTATCCTTGCAATATGATCAGCGTCTCGTAGACCGGGTATACGTGGCGGCGGCATGGGTGCAACGCCTGCCACTGAGTGCCGGATTCCGGCTGCGCCGTTCCAATTCCTTTTCGATCACCCCGCGTTTCGAGACACGTTATTTCGAACTGGCCGTGCCCATGGTGGTGCATGAGTACGATCCGCGCCGACCTTCCGTCGGCATCGCGCTACGCATGGGAGCGTTGGTCATCGGCTCGGACCACCTGCTACCGATCGCGATGCGTTGGGATACCTACGCCGTGGATGTCTACTTCCGTTTGCGAATCATGCTGAACCGGAGCCCTGCTTGCAAGAGCCAGGGACGCAAGCGATCTTCTTATGTGCCCGGTAGCAAGGGTGCGCTGCCTTGTGCGCTACCGCATTGATCTGGATCAGGCGCTACCCAGAATGAATACTGCCGGCCGCTTGCCGATGGTCACCACCTCCTTTCTCCATTCGCCAATACTTCGCGTGATCGTTGATCCGCCCTGGGTCACGTAGATGGCGAGCGTCAAAAGCGTTCCTGGTCCGCAAGTGCTCAAAAGATCGCTCAACAGGGCGTCGTTACGATAAGGTGTTTCGATGAACAACTGAGCAGCGCCGCTTCGTGCATCGATTTCCAACCGTTTGATCGCCGCCTTCCGTTCCGCTGGTGTCCGTGGCAGGTAGCCGTGAAAGGTGAATTGTTGACCATTCAGTCCGGAGGCGGCCAATGCCAGGAACAAGGAGGAAGGCCCGATCAAAGGCATTACGGTAATTCCCATGCGATGGGCTTCATGTACCAGCACCGCGCCGGGGTCCGCGACCCCGGGCATGCCAGCCTCGCTGATGATGCCTGCATCCCGTCCACCGCGCATGATGGCGAGAAGTTCCTGTGCGTCGCGTGCGCTGCTGTCCTTGTCGAAATGGTGCACCTCTTGGGTGCTCAGATCGATGGAAGGCACCATGCGTCGCAGCATGTGTCGCGCCGTCTTCTCATGTTCGGCGAACCACAAGTTCACGCGCGTTGCGATCGCAATGTTCTCCGGAGGCACTTGCTCCACACCACCGTTCTCACCCAGCCACACCGGCATCAGGTACAGGGTGCCGTAGGACACACGGTCCCCTTTTGGTTCGGCACTCATCCCTCGGTCGCTTTCCGTTGTGCTTGCTCCACCTGATCAAGCACTGCGTTACAGGCCTCCACCAACATGCGATACACCTGGTCGAAGCCTTCATCCTCTCCGAAGTAGGGATCGGGCACTTCGCGTTCGGGGTGCTTCGGTGCAAAGTCCATCATCAGTTTCGTCTTGGCGTGGAAATGTGGTACCGGCGCCACCCGTTCCATGTTTCGAAGATTGTCGGCATCCATGGCCAACAACAGATCGAAGCGGTCCACATCGGCGGGATCGAATTGCCGGGCACGCAGGTCACTAATGTCGATCCCGTTCTGTCGCATCGCAGCTACTGCCCTGCGGTCCGGTGCTTCGCCCACATGGTAGTTGCCGGTGCCAGCCGAATCCGTCTCGATCGTCAGTCCACGCTGTTCGGCCAGATGTCGCAACACCCCTTCGGCCATCGGTGATCGGCAGATGTTGCCCAGACAAACGGTAAGGATCTTCATGGTTGCGAAGGTGGGAAAAGAGAAAGGACCCGTTGCCGGGTCCTTTCTAGAATTAGTCGGAGTGATCCTTAGTGGATGCTCAATTTCTTCTCCAGATCCTCCAGGTATCCACGGAACTGCTTGTCCGTTTCCTGCAGGTTGTTCACCGTGCGGCAGGCATGCAACACCGTTGCGTGGTCCTTGCCACCGCAGTGCGCTCCGATGTTCGCGAGCGAACTCTTGGTCATCTTCTTCGCGAAGTACATCGCGATCTGGCGGGCCTGCACCACTTCGCGCTTCCGCGTCTTGCTCTTCAGCAGTTCGATCGGCAGATCGAAGTAATCGCACACCACTTTCTGGATGTAATCGATGCTCACTTCGCGCGCCGTGTTCTTCACGAACTTGTCGATCATCTGCTTCGCCAGATCGAGCGTCACGGACTTCTTGTTGAGCGAGCTCTGCGCGATCAAGCTGATCATCGCACCTTCCAGTTCACGGATGTTGGTGGTGATGCTGTAAGCCAGGTATTCCACCACCTCTTTCGGGAGGTCGATGCCCTCGGCATACATCTTCTTCTCCAGGATGGCGATCCGCGTTTCGAGTCCGGGCGTTTGCAGGTCGGCGCTGAGGCCCCACTTGAAACGGGAGAGGAGACGCTGCTCCATGCCTGCCATTTCCACTGGTGCCTTGTCGCTGGTGATCACCAACTGCTTGCCGCTCTGGTGGAGCGCATTGAACACATGGAAGAAGACGTCCTGTGTCTTCTCCTTCCCGGCGAGGAACTGCACGTCGTCGATGATCAGCACGTCCATCATCTGATAGAACTGGGTGAAGTCACCCACGGTGT
>JAHEFL010000043.1 GCA_024640205.1 Flavobacteriales bacterium
CGCCGATCAGCTATGCCGTACCGATCGACAGTGTGGAAGCATTGACGGGTCTCGACTTCTTCACCGGGTTGGACAAGGGGTTGCAGGACCGGATCGAGGCCATGCGTGATCCGACCGCCTGGTATGCTGAAGGGGACCCCTTCTTCGGGGAAAAGGAACCGTTGAAAGCGCCGTTACCAAAGGGCATGTTCAATACCGTACAGGCGAAATACCACATCGGCAAGACGATCACCGTTTGTGGAACGGTCGTAAGTACTCGTAAGACGGCAAAGGCCCAGGCCATCTACTTGAATTTCGACCGGGTCCACCCTCACCAGGATTTCTATGCTACCATCTGGTCCTATAATGGACCGAATTTCAGTTACGATCCGGAGATCTATTTGATGGACCAGCGGATCTGTGTGACGGGAAAAGTGACGATGTATGAGGACATCCCCAGGATCAGCATCAACAACGAAAAGGAGATCACCTTCTTTGATGAGTTGAGCCCCTCACGTTGACAGCGGCTCACCTTCCGCGCTCCAGTGTGAAATTGAAGGTCGTACCGTTCCCTTCTTCACTGTTAACCGTAATGGTCTGGTGATGTGCATCGATGATGTGCTTCACAATGGCCAGGCCCAATCCCGATCCCCCTTCGTTCCTTGCACGGCTCTTTCCGACACGATAGAACCGTTCGAACAACCGGGGCAGGTGCTCGGAGGCGATGCCGATCCCATCGTCCTTCACCTCCACCACCACCTGATCACCCAATGGATAGCTGCGCACGGTGCACGCTCCACCCTCCCGGCCATAATTGATGGAATTGCTCAGAAGATTGGTGAAGACCTGTGTAAGTCGGTCCTTATCAGCCTGCACCATGGTCTGTGGGGCGATCTTATTCTGAAGGGTCATACCCTTTTCCTTGCACAGGAGCTCGAGGCTTTCCATAGTATCCGAAACGACCAGATGAAGATCCATACGCCCCAGCCGAAGGTCCATCACACCGCTTTCCAATTTGGTGATCAGGTCCAGGTCCTCCACGATCTTCATCAGCCTGTCGACGCCGTTGGAAGCCCGATGCAGAAAGTCCCGGTTCACTTTTTCATCCTCCAGGCCACCTTCAAGAAGCGTGAGGATATATCCCTGGATATTGAAGATCGGGGTCTTCAGCTCATGGGCAAGATTGCCGATGAATTCACGACGGAACTTCTCCCGTTCATGAAGCTCCTTGATCTCATCACGCCGTGCGGTCGCCCATTCCTGCACTTCCGTGTTCACTTTCGTGAGCACATCGCCCTTCAGGTCCAGGCGATCACGCCCAGGTCGGGTACGACGCAGATCATGCACCGTGCGATACAGCATTTTTATCCTGCTGTGTATGAACCGTTCGATGCCATACGAGAACGCGCCGAATGCCGCAAGGAACAAGATCAAAGCTGCCACGATGGTCCACCACCATTGGCCCGAGGTGTCCGGAACGGCGTAACCGAGCAGTACGATCGCTGCCGTCACTAACGCCACTATCAAGGCGGCGACCAATGCGACCTGACGCGGTGAAAGTTGACCCATGTGTGTGGAATAGCGAGGAGTACCGGTGCCTGATCGGGCTTCGGGACGAAGATAGCGGTAGCCCGAAAGCCTCTGGATCCCATCCAATTCGAAGGCTGCTACATCGGATCGTCCAGTATTCTACGCGGTACCCTGACAAGACGCTGGATGATCAAATCATCCGCATCCCGTTCAGGGGATGAGCTTGCGGGCCTCCGTGGTCACGGAATTGCTAACATGTAGCGCCCGATCCACAAGCACCACACTGAAGCGTACCGTATCGAAAGGCGCAGGAGCGATGGGCCAAGGTTTTACAGCCACGCTTATATCACCTTCCAATGCCTTGTTCTGTCCTGTGGGTGTGATCCTCGGAATACGGTAATTGAATGGAAGGAGCAGCGTCGGTGTGACCCATTCTCCGTTATGCAGCTCCTGGTATTCCAGGAACAAATTGAAATACCAGACAGAACCGGTATCGTAAGGAGGCGCCAGATCCGAAGGTCCCAAGCCTATGTCCCCATCGCCATCCGTGAAAGAGACGGTAACGGATGCCGAATCGCTGTAGAGATCAAAGGACTTGTAGGTCAGGATCGGCTCCTCAGGGAACGACTCACGCGGGAGGCAGGATGGGAGCATGACCACGAGGCCGGCAAAAGCCAGGATTACCTTTGAAGTACGAGCCCACTGTCCCATCATCAGCCAAAGTTACACAGGGCCGCCACCGATGTCCGCAAGGATGGACCCCAAGTTGATCGAATTGAAGGATAGGGTCTTCCAGGTCGATGGCACCGAAGCGTTCAACGCATTGGCGTTGGATCTATTTCATCTCCATGCCGATCGGAACCCTGTCTACCGTGAATTCCTTACCGCCCTTGGTCGCTCATCCTCCGAGGTAAGGAGTGTGGATGGAATACCATTCCTGCCGATCCAGGTGTTCCGTAGCCAGCGTGTACTCTTGGATGGGCTCGGGGAGGGGCTGACGTTCACCAGCAGTGGCACCACGGGTAGTAGGACAAGCACCCACCTAGTTCCCTGGCCGGAGCATTACGAACATTCGTTCCTGAACTCCTTCAAAAGCCGCTATGGCGGGCTGGAAGGTCTCCGTATCCTCGCCTTGCTGCCATCCTATCTCGAACGGGAGGGCAGTTCGCTGGTGTACATGGTGAACGAGCTCATTCGGCGAACGAACGACCCAATGAGCGGCACCTATCTCCATAGCTACAGTGCCCTGGCCGAAGTGATCCGTCGATCAGAGGAGGAACACCAGCGAACGCTTGTGATCGGCGTTCCCTTTGCCCTTCTTGACCTGGCGGAACGCCATCCCATGGACTTGCACCACACCATGATCATGGAGACCGGTGGAATGAAGGGCAGGCGTCCGGAATTGGTGCGTGAAGCATTGCATGACATCCTGAAGAAAGCGTTCAGAGTGCCGAGCATCCATAGCGAATACGGAATGACCGAGCTCCTATCGCAAGCGTGGAGCGCAGGGGAAGGCAAGTACCACTGCCCTCCATGGATGCGTGTCATGATCCGGGATGTGAACGATCCCTTTGCCATGTTACCGGACGGACGGAGCGGAGGCATCAATGTGATCGACCTGGCCAACATGGCCAGCTGTCCTTTCATCGCCACACAGGACCTTGGGATGCGTTATTCTGACGGATCCTTCGAGGTGCTGGGGCGCTTCGACCACAGCGATATCCGCGGATGCAACTTGATGGTGGAGGTCTAAACTGCTTTCACCAGGAAGTAATTCTTCTTTCCTCGCTGGAGTAATATGAAGCGTCCACCAAGGAGGTCCTTGGAGCCCACCACACGATCATCCTGGACACGTTCCTTGTTCACCGAAACGCTGTTCTCCTTCAAAGCCCGACGTGCCTCTCCCTTGCTGGACATGAAGCCACCGTGCTCGGTGAGCAGGTCGATGATGCCGACCCCTTGATCCAGCGAGTTGCGCGGTACATCGGCCTGTGGCACCCCTTCGAAAATGTCCAGCCACTGCTGCTCGGAAAGTCCCGCCAAGGCTTCCGCCGTGCCTTGACCGAAGAGGATGGCTGACGCATCGATCGCACCCTGTAACGCTGTTCCACCATGGACACGCCTCGTGATGTCCGCTGCCAACTCTTTCTGCAAGCGCCGTTGTGAAGGATCCTTCACGTGATCAGCGATCAAGGCTTCCACTTCCTCGCGGCTCCGTGTGGTGAATATCCGGATGAAGCGCGGCGCATCCTCATCGCTCGCGTTCAACCAGAACTGATGGAACCGATACGGCGATGTGCGGGCCGGATCAAGCCAGACGTTACCGGACTCACTTTTGCCGAACTTGTTGCCATCCGCCTTGGTCAGCAAGGGGCTCGTAATGGCGTAGGCCTCTCCGCCACCCGTCCTGCGGATCAATTCGGTACCCGTGGTGATGTTCCCCCACTGATCGCTGCCACCCATCTGGAGCGCGCAGCCCATGTTCCGGTGCAACCAGTGAAAATCATACCCCTGCACCAACTGGTAGCTGAACTCGGTGAATGATAGACCCGTTTCCAAGCGGTTCTTCACGGAATCCTTGGCCATCATGTAATTCACCGTGATGTGCTTGCCGACATCGCGTATGAACTGAAGGAATCCCATCTCCTTGAACCAGTCGTAGTTATTGACCAGCTTGGCAGCGTTCGGGCCCGATCCGAAGTCCAGGAACCGTTCCAGCTGTGCCCGGATCCCGGCCACGTTATGCTCCAGGGTCCCTTCATCCAAGAGGTTCCGCTCCTCCGATTTCCCGCTGGGGTCACCGACCATGCCGGTCGCTCCACCGACCAGTGCGATCGGCGCGTGGCCGGCGTTCTGGAAGTGCAGCAACAACATGATGGGGACCAGGCTGCCCACGTGCAGTGAATCCGCCGTCGGGTCGAAGCCTATGTACCCGGCCTGTGGCCCTTTGGCAAGATGCTCCTCCACGCCAGGGGTCATGTCCTGCAGCAACCCACGCCAGCGCAATTCATCAATGAATCCGTTCGCCATTACCGATGGTGTCGGGGCATTGGGCCACCGACGCAGTCGCTCTTCGGAGCGGCGCCAAAGATAACCGAGCACTGATGGGGTCGCAGCTATCTTGCGCACGGTCCGCGAAGACACATGGAGCTCATCACAGGGGGTACGGGCATCGTAGGAAGCCACTTATTGTTGGAACGCGCAATGAGGGGTGTGTCGATCCGGGCATTGGCCCGACCGGGCTCGGACCGGAGCATCGTCGCGCGCATTTTTCGCCACTATCGCGAGGATGCCGATGAATTGTTGGAGCGGATCACCTGGGTGGAAGGGGATCTGGAGGATGAACTATCGCTCCAAGATGCCATGGAAGGTGTTCGCCATGTGTACCATGCTGCTGCGTTGGTATCCTTTGACGACCGTGACAGGGAGCGGTTGCGAAAGGTCAACCAGTTGGGGACCGCCAACATCGTCAATGCTGTTCTGAGCAGCGGCGTCGAGCGCTTGTGCCACATTAGTTCAACGGCAGCCATTGGCAGCGCACCGGTGGGGACCGAACGTCATGAAGGTCTTCCGTGGAAGGACGATGGTACCATTTCACCTTACGCGATCAGCAAATTCGCTGCTGAGTTGGAAGTTATGCGCGGCATTGCTGAAGGAGCTGATGCCGTGATCCTGAACCCCTGCGTCGTGCTCGGGCCCGGTCCGTCGGGGAGAAGTTCGATGACCTTGGTGGACCGCATGTCGAAGGGTACCGGGTTCCATCCACCGGGCTCCAATGCCGTGGTGGATGCGAGGGACGTGGCCGCCTGCGCTTCGCTGCTCATGAGCAAAGGAGGCAAGGGTGAACGGTACCTGATCATCGGACAGAACGTGAGTTATAAGGAACTATTGGGTGCTTTGTCCAGAGCCTTCGGGAAAACACCCCCCACCATGGAACTGCCACCGTGGGCATTAGGGTGGGCCTGGCGTTTCGAGGCCATCCGAACACTTTTCGGGGGTAGGCCGATGATCACCCGGAGCACGGCACGAAGTGCGATCGAACAGCGGTCCTGGTCGTCGCGCAAGATGCACAACACCATTGATCATTCATTCCTTGACCTCGAGAGCATGTCGCGCAACGTGGCCGCATACGTTCAAGGCCATCGGCGCTATTGAGCCGGGGTGTCCTTGCGCTGCGTTAATTCCGTAATGATCTCTTCGTAGATCGCCTTCAGGTCCTCTGGTCTAGCCGCATAATACGCGAAGGTCCGCGCGAACTGTTCGCGATCGGTGCCATGTTCGCGGAAGAGCTGGTCGTAATAACTGTCGGTCGGTATGTCCGCCAGCTGTTCGATGACCAACTCGTGATTCACTTGCGCCTCGATCAGTTGTGCTTCGAGCAGGACCGTCGTGAAATGCTCCCTGTCCATAAGACCGTCATCCTCTGGTGCCTCCGGTGCCCCACAGCCCAGGATCACTCCCAAGAGAAGAAGTGCAAAGGGTCTCATCGGTCGAATCGGAGACGCGCACGGTGCGATCGACCGCGCCGTCAGAATAGGCAAGCTCGCCGTTCACCCAGGTTTTGATGACCCTCGCGCTGAACTGCTGCCCTTCGAACGGTGACCATCCGCATTTGGAAAGAATATTCCCTTGTTCCACAGTCCAAGGAGCGTTCAGATCCACCATCACGAGATCGGCTTGATATCCTTCTTTGATCGCACCCCGACCTGTTATATCGAACATTCTTGCCGGTGCGTGACTGAGCTTGTGCACGACTTCTTCAAGCGTGAACACTCCTTGTCTCACAAGCTCCAGCATGGCGACCAGGGAATGCTGAACAAGAGGTCCGCCGGAAGGGCACTGCATATAGGGGCGTGATTTCTCCTCCAGGGTATGCGGAGCATGATCGGTCGCTACCACATCGATGCGGCCGTCCTTCACTGCCTGCCTGATGGCCTCGCGATCAGCCTGGGTCTTTACCGCCGGGTTCCATTTGATCAAGGATCCTTTCGTAGCATATGCCTCATCCGTGAACCAGAGGTGATGGATGCAAGCCTCAGCTGTGATGCGCTTACCGTCCAAAGAACCCGGTGAGAATAATTCGAGCTCCCGCGCGGTACTGATATGAAGGACATGCAAGCGGGTGCCGTGCTCGCGGGCAAGTGCCACAGCATTGCTGCTGCTCCGATAACACGCTTCGGCACTGCGGATCAGCGGATGTTGCTCCATGGGGATGGCATCACCCCAACGATCCTGTGCGGCCCTTGTATTCGCTTGAACCGTCGCTTCATCCTCGGCATGGATCGCCAGGATCATATGGGCCTTGCTGAACAGGCCGGTCAATGCATCAGGATCATCCACGAGCATGTTGCCCGTACTGGAACCAAGGAAGGCCTTCAACCCGCAAACCATACGAGGATCCACATAGAGCACTTCTTCCAGATTCGTGTTGGACACCCCCATGTAGAAGGAATAATTCACTACCGAACACGCAGCGGCGAGGTCATACTTCTGCTCCAGCAGCACGCGATCCAAGGTATTCGGGACGGTGTTCGGCATCTCCATGTAGCTGGTGACACCGCCCGCCGCAGCGGCTGCGCTTGCGTGGGCGATATCCTCCTTGTGGGTGAGCCCGGGTTCCCGAAAATGCACCTGATCATCGATCACACCCGGCATCAAGTGGAGTCCTGAGGCTTCCACTTCGTTCACATCCCGAAGGCCCGAAATACCTCGCTCGGAAACTTCCGCGATACGCCCGTCCTGAACGAACACATCAGCCGTGAAGGTCCTGGCTTCATTGACCACAGTGGCATTACGGATGATCGTTCCCTTCATGATCGTCGGATCCTCAATCGCATTTTGATGACCCCCAGGAACGCTTCATGGAAGATCCCCATGCTCATTTTACTACGACCCTTCACACGATCGACGAACGTGATGGGAACCTCCACGATGCGGAAACCATGGAGACCCACGCGATACTTCATCTCGATCTGGAACGCATAGCCGATGAACCGGATCTCATCCAATGGGAGATCGGCAAGCACTTCCCTCCGGTAGCACACGAACCCTGCTGTTGTGTCCCGCACACCCAGCCATAGCACAGCGCGTACGTATAGCGAGGCGCAATAGCTCATCATCACCCGGTTCCATGACCAATCACGAACACGGCCACCTTTCACATAGCGCGAACCTACACTCATTCCAACTCCTTCCACGGCGCATGCGGCATACAATCGGGGTAGGTCGTTCGGGTCGTGGGATAAGTCCGCATCCATCTCGAAAACGAACTCATAGCCCTTTTGAAGGGCCCATTTGAATCCAGCGATATAGGCGGTGCCGAGCCCCAGTTTCCCTTTGCGGCGGAGCAGGTGCAGTCGATCCTTCCACTGTTCCCTCAACCCTTCCACGATGTCACCTGTCCCATCCGGTGAATCATCATCCACGACGAGCACATCGAATCCGGGCGAAAGGCTGAGCACACGAGAAAGGACGTCCCGGATGTTCTCCTTCTCGTCGTAGGTGGGGATGATGACCAGGCGCTCGGACAAGGGCTCGGAATGGCGAGCGCCAAAGATAACCGAGCTTCAGGGTCGGTATCAGCGCAACAGAGTGACGTGCCCGGAACGTTCCGCGCGTCTGGTGGAAAGGCGATCGTGCACGCTCAGTTTCCACACATACACATCAATGGGTGCTTCCGTACCCGAGAGTGTTCCGTCCCAAAAACCTTGCGGAGCAGTCGTACTGAACACGAGCATACCCCATCGATCGAAGATCTCCAGACTGTAACTGTCCGGATCGATCCCTGTCATGATCGGCAGGAATTGATCATTGATGCCATCATCATTGGGTGTGAAGGTATTCGGCACGAAGACGTTCAGACCATCCTCCACGACCACATCCAGGCACATTGTATCCGCACAGGAAAGGGATGCGAACGCCGTGAGACAGACGATGTATTCATCACCCAGCGCATCGGGGAAGGTGTGGATGAGGTCCTCTGCAGTGGAAACAGGCACGTTGTTCACCGTCCACTCAAAGGCGGAAGCTCCCATGCTTAAATTATTGAAATATGCCTCCGGGACAGTGGTCGAGAGGAATTCAGGAAGCATGATGAAGTCCGCAGTGGGGCGGTCGAACACTTCGATCGGTCCATCCGCTTCCAAGGTTACCGGTGCGCATCCATTCCCACCATCGATGGTGACCGAAACATCGTAGCTACCCGGGATCTCGTAGAGCAGGGTGAGCGGACCGCAATCCTCCACATTGGGTCCGAGACCGGTGACCCACACACAGGTTCCAGGTCCGGAATAATCATGCGAAACGGTCACTTCCGTTGGCACGCATGTGAAGTCACTATCTACTATGACGGATCCGGACGGAACGGGCACGACATCCACAAACACTTCAGCCGATAGCGCAGTGCACGGTGCCGGAGGATCGACAGTATACAGATAGACCCCAGCACCATCCTGTCCGGGTGTGAACAGGCCATCGAACGGCATTCCTTGCGGGTCGGTCCATGACCCCGCGACGTCCGGGTCGCCGCCGAGCAAGGGGAATAACTCAAAGGCCATCGCGTTGGCACAGGCCACTGTGGATCCATTGCTTCCAGCGCTCTCAGCCGTGGCCAGGCTAATGGTGACCGTTGCCTGATCGGCCACGCACGGTGCAACACCCGCCACGGTGTACAGGTAGTCACCGGGCATCCCGGAAGAAGGGTCGAGAACGCCATTGGAGGCACCCGAGGGGCCCGTCCAGGAGCCCCCTTGATCAGGAGTTCCGAGCAGCAGTCCGAACAAGCTCACCGGGGC
>JAHEFL010000413.1 GCA_024640205.1 Flavobacteriales bacterium
GCCTATCACATGGTCCGTCGGCGCCGAAACCGCTCCTCATGAACAAACGCCTCCTGCTCTTCCTGGTACTGGTGATCCTTGGTCTGGTGGCCTGGTGGCTCAGCCGTGGGTCCGGCACTACCACGCTGGATGAGCCGCTGAGCGATTTCATGGTCCCCGATACGAGCAAGGTGGATCGCATCTTCATCGCACAGACCGATGGAAAGACCGCGGACCTGCGACGGGGACCGGACGGCTGGACGGTGAACGGCAGTTTCAAGGCGAAGCAGTTCGACGTGAACCTGCTGTTGCGGACCTTCCTTCGCGTGGAAGTGAGGAGCCCGGTGCCGAAAAGCGCCGAGGCCAACGTACTCCGTGTGATGGGTACATCCTCGAAGCGGGTGGAGATCTACACCGGCGGATCGAAACCGGAGAAGGTCTGGATCGTAGGGCACGGCACGAAGGACCACTACGGAACCTACATGCTGCTTGAGAAACCAGGTGTCGGGCGGAGCAGCGCCCCGTTCATCCTCGGTATGAGCGGCTTCACCGGCACCCTGAGTTCGCGCTTCCATGCCGACCTGGACACCTGGCGCAGCACCAACATCTTCCTGTTCCCTGACCTCTACGAGCTTGCCTCACTGGAGGTCGATCGGCCGGGCATTGAGGGATCCGGTTACCGCATTGAGCAGACCAAGGAAAGGAAATACCGGTTGACGGATCTGGAGGGAAGGACGCTCCCCATGGACACTGTCCTCGCGAAAGGTTCGCTGCTCCTGTTCACCGAGATCAACTACGAATACATCGACCGGACCTTGAAGCCCGCCCAGCGCGATTCCTTGCTCGCCAGCCCGCCGAACCATCGGATCAAGGTGACCCACCGGGACGGTACCGAGCAACGGGCCTCCTTCTGGTACAAGCGTTTCGAGGACCCCGGGATGGAATACACCGGTCCTGAAATACTGCATGACAAGACCCGGATGTACGCGCTGGTGGAGGATACCCTGCTCGTAACGGTGCAACGGAACCTCTTCGATCGTATCCTGCAGCCAGCCAGCGCGCTAAGACCCTGATCATCTGCATCTTGACCACTGTGGATAAAGCCGTGATCATGTTGATAAAAACGGCGTTCCCAGCGCATGTACCCGGCTAACTTTGCCGGTCCTTAAAAAAGCCCTTTCGAACCGATGAAATTCATCGTATCCAGTACCGCACTGCATAAGCAACTGCAATTGCTCAACGGTGTTCTTGCGACAAGCAATACGCTGCCGATCCTCGATAATTTCCTGTTCGAGATCGAAAGCAAGAAGCTTACGGTGACCGCCAGCGACCTGGAAACGACCATCACCGCCACGATGGCCGTGGAGGCGAAGGAGAAAGGCAGCGTGGCCATTCCGGCCCGCATCCTCATGGATACCCTGAAGGCCTTCCCGGAACAGCCCCTGACCTTCAGCATCGATGGGAAGCACCATGGTGTGGAGATCAGCAGCGATCAGGGCAAGTACAAGATGACCGGCTTCAACGGGGCGGACTTCCCGAAAAGCCCGGTGATGGAGGACCCCACTTCATTGACACTGCCTGCCGGTACGCTGGCGATGGCGATCAACAAGACCTATTTCGCCACGGGGAACGATGACCTGCGGCCCGTGATGAGCGGGATCTTCTTCGAACTGACCGAGGAGGATGTCCGTTTCGTGGCCACCGATGCGCATAAACTGGTGCGTTATAAGCGCACCGACCTGCAGGCACCAAAGGCCGCGTCGTTCATCGTTCCTAAAAAGCCGCTGAACATCCTCAGGGGAACGCTGGGCGGTTCCGACTCGGACGTGACCGTGGAATTCAACGAGAACAATGTCTCGTTCCGCTTTGACAACGTGGTGATGGTATGTCGCTTGATAGACGGGAAATACCCCAACTACGAGGCGGTGATCCCCAAGACGAACCCGAACAAGCTCACCATCGACAGGCAGACCTTCCTGAGCTCCATCCGCCGCGTGAGCATTTTTTCCAACAAGACCACCCACCAGGTGCGCCTCCATATCAATGGGAGCCAGCTCACGGTGAGCGCCGAGGATCTTGACTTCGCGAACGAGGCGAACGAGAAACTCACCTGCGCCTATGATGGGGATGAGATCACCATCGGTTTCAACTCCCGGTTCCTCATGGATATGCTGAACAACCTGGAGACGGAGAACGTGATGCTGGAGATGAGCGCACCGAACCGTGCGGGCATCCTGCTACCCGGTGAAACAGGCGAGGCCGGTGAGGACGTGCTGATGCTCGTGATGCCGGTGATGTTGAACAATTGATCTCCCACGGGCCGTGATCTCGCGCGGCACCTTGACGAACAGAAGCCATGAAAAAGCTCACCCTGCTGTTGACCGTACTGCTCACCCTGAGCGCGAACAAGTGCTCTGACAAGGGAGCAGCGGACATGTCCTCGTTGTTCGATACGAAATGGGTCTTCTCCGCGCTCAACGGTTCGGACCTGAAGCTGCCTGAGGGTGCAGAGCAGCCTTGGCTCCAACTGGCCGGTGATAGGCTGCAGGGCTTCGGTGGTTGCAACCAATTGATGGGTGATTATACCCTGGAGGGCACCAAGCTCAACTTCGGGAACCTGGGATCCACGAAGAAATACTGCGAGAACGTCCAGTCGACCGAGGATGCGATCAAGACCGCGCTCGGCCAGGTGGATGGCTATGCCCTGAG
>JAHEFL010000044.1 GCA_024640205.1 Flavobacteriales bacterium
GGCGCGAGGAAAGGCCGTTCCGTTCCGTTGGGCACGCGCAGCTGACCATCGGGCCGTTGCTTGGCCTCGCCGGTGGCCACCTTGCTCACCGTCTTGTTGATGCTCATGCCGAAGCTATTCGGCAGTCCGCTTTCCTTGATGATGCGCTGCCGCAGTTCGGTCGCCATCTTCCAACTGCCGTGGAAGCGGTCCGTGCCGGTGAGGTCCACGTAGAACTCGTCCACGCTGCTCTTCTCGAACAGGGGCACGTGGGCGCGGATGATCTCCGTCACCTCATCGCTCTTGCGCAGGTAGGCGCCGCTGTCGCCGCGCAGGATGATCGCCTCGGGGCACAGTTGTTTCGCCATCTTCATCGGCATGGCGCTGCGCACCCCGAAGGTGCGGGCCTCATAGCTGCAACTGGCCACCACGCCGCGGTCGCTGTCGCTTCCTATCAGCACGGGCCGGCCGATCAACTTCGGCTCGCGCAGCCGTTCCACGCTCACGAAGAAGGTATTGAGGTCCAGATGGAGGATCGTGCGTTCCATGGTGTTGGGTCGATCATCTGTTCGACACATCGATAAATTGACGATATATCCGTCATATTGTAGGTGATAAAATAGTCATTACATTTGTTCGTCGGATAAGCGGTCAATAAATTGATGGGAACCTTGGCAAGGGTGATCAAGACCGCCACCGACCACATAACGACCAAGAACCGGATCGCCATGACATCCAATCCCTATTTCGGCCCCAACATCAAGTTGCTCCGCACACGCCGCGGTCGCTCCCAGGAGGAAACGGCGTTAGCTCTGGACGTGAAACGTAGCAGTTACAGCGGTTACGAGAATGGTACGGCAGAGCCCTCGTTCGATCTGCTCGTGCGCCTCAGCGAGTACTTCAAGGTCAGTGTGGACAAACTCCTGAAGGACGACCTCACGGCACTCAGCGAGAGCCAGCTGAGTATCCTGGAGCGCGGTGGCGACCTCGATCTGAGCGGCAAACGTCTTCGTGTGTTGGCCACTACGGTGGACAAGGATGATCGGGAGAACGTGGAACTGGTGCCGCACAAGGCGCAGGCCGGTTACGCACTGGGTTATGCCGACCCGGAGTACATCAGCATCCTGCCCACTTTCCAGATGCCCTTCCTGGCCCGGGACCGCAAGTACCGGACCTTCCAGATCAGTGGGGACAGCATGCCGCCGGTGGCGGAAGGTTCGTGGGTCACTGGTGAGTACGTTCAGAATTGGCAGACCATACGCGATGGCCAACCCTACATCGTGATCACCAAGGACGATGGTATCGTGTTCAAGGTCCTGTATAACCAGCTCAAAGAGAAGGGTAACCTCCTACTATGCAGTACGAACCCGCTTTACACACCCTATGAGGTACCGGTGAACAACGTACTGGAGGTGTGGAAATTCGTACACTTCATCAGCGCCGAACTACCCGAGCCGAACATGAGCCGGGACGAATTGGCGCGCAGTGTGGTGGAATTACGAAAGGAGGTGAGCCAGCTGCGTTTGGCCATGGAGCAGCAGGGCAAACTCGCATTCTGATCCGCATGGATAGTTGAAAGCCGGATCCTCGTTATCGTCTGCGAGGGTCCGAAGTGCATGTCCTTGACCTCTTTGCTCTGGGATATGAACACTTCAGACCTGACCGTTAATGTTACCTTAATGTTAACCAAGGGTGAACCGTATACTATCTTTGTGCGTAATAGGCTCAAAGACAGGGACCATGCGCTACTTCATTCTACTGATCACGATATTCTGCTACCCTGCCGTCCATGGGCAGGTTCTCCTTGAGCAGGAGCGTTGGCCTAACGGCGAACTGCGCCATATGACCTTTGAACAGGGTAACCGTTTGTTCTTCGTGAGCTACTATGAGAATGGAACAATGAAGGAACAGGGTTGTTTCCGCAACGGTCGTCAGGATGGCGTATGGAAGCAATTCACCGAGAACGGGACGATGTTGGCTCAGGCTTATTTCAATAATGGGGAGCCGCATGGAGTATGGAAATTCCGTGATCAGGCGAACAAGCCCATAGGCCAATTGCAATTCAGGAACGGTTTGCTAAAGAGCGGGGAGCAATACAGGAACGGTGAGTTGGTAGCCCTTAGGACGTACCGCTGAAATGATCCGCGGAATGCATGTTGAGAGGGGCGCTGTTCACAGCGCCCCTCTCCGTTCAGTGGTCCAGGAAATCCTGAAAATCCGGATAGCTCCAGATCTTCCAGCCAAGTAGCGCTAGCCCCAGGAGTTTCGGAAGCGTGCCTACTATGAATAGCACACCAGCACCAGGCCAATGCTGGATCTTGAAGATCACAGCTATGATATCAACGCATATGCCAGTCAAGAAAAGGAACAAGCCATGTTTCGCCTTCATCCTTTCCTGAACAGGTCATCATCGTTCTCGAACGCTTTGAATTCGATCGCATGGCCATCCGGGTCCTCAATGAACATGCTCCTTTGCTCTCCTGGCTCACCTTTCATGACCACTCCTGGGTCGATGTAGAAGCGCACGCCGATCTTCTTGAACTTATCACGGAGCTTGCGCCAATCGCCAAGCGATAGAACGATCCCCCAGTGCATGCTGGGTACATTGCTTTTCGGATTGTAGACACGGGCCGTTTTGATCATCATGGGCACCTCCTGGATGGTCAGTTGGTGCCCGAAGAAATCGTAATCCACCCACGTTTCCGCGCTTCGGCCTTCCTTGCAACCGAGGAATTTGCCGTAGAATGCTCTGACCCGTTTCAGATCGGTCGTGGCGAACGCGAGGTGGAATCGGCCTTCCATTGGTGGGTGGGTGTTGGACCCTAAAAATAGAACGGACCATGATCATTGGATCATGGTCCGTTCCGGCGAATATCAGACCAGGGTAGTTGATGACCGAACTACGCACCCGGTCTAATCATCATCGTCATCATCCGCCTCATCGTCGGGCGCATCCGTATCCGTATCGTCGTCGTCATCATCCACGTCGTCCGCGGTGTCCGTATCGATCTCGTCCCGGGAATCATCCATATCCCGATCCTCGCTGTCCGGGTCATCCTGATCAAGGAATTCATCGATCTCTGCCCGGCTCTCACTGTTGATCTTGATGAGGTACATCGCTTCCGTGGTACGAAGCTCGATCACCCGCAGGATCTCCCCCTTCGCAGTGGGAATGCTTTTGATGTGCGATGCATCTATCCCGTCAGGATATTGTTCCTGCAGGGTGTCCTTGAGCGAATCGGTCAAGGTATTGAAGGAGCGGATCAATCGCTGCATGGCTGTATGGGCTCACATGTCAAGGACGTAGGCAAATATGAGGGGAGCAACGATGGTTGCGTCACTTTCTATGATGAATTTCGGGGTGTCGATGTCGAGTTTACCCCAGGTGATCTTTTCGTTCGGCACCGCACCGCTGTAGCTGCCATAGCTGGTGGTGCTGTCGCTGATCTGGCAGAAGTAGCTCCAGAAAGGGATGCTCTCACGTTGGAGGTCCTGGTGCAGCATGGGCACAACGCAGATCGGGAAGTCGCCGGCGATGCCACCTCCGATCTGGAAGAAGCCGATGCCTTCGGAGCCGGCATTGTTGGTGTACCAATCGGCCAGGAACATCATGTACTCGATCCCGCTTTTCATCATCGACGGCTTGCAATCGCCCACGATGCAGTGGCCGGCGAAGATGTTGCCCAGGGTGCTGTCCTCCCAGCCCGGGCAGATGATGGGCAGGTTCCGTTCGGCAGCTGCCACCATCCAACTGTCCTTGGGGTCGATCTGGTAGTACTGCTTCAGTACCCCCGAGTTGATCATTTCATAGAAATACTGATGCGGGAATCGGCGTTCGCCGCTTTCATCATCCGCCTTCCAGAGGTCCACCACATGCTTTTCCAACCTACGGAAGGCCTCGTGTTCCGGGATGCAGGTGTCCGTGACCCTGTTCATGCCCCGGTCAAGAAGCGCACGTTCCTCCTTCGGGGTCAGGTCCCGATAATTGGGTACCCTTTCGTAGTGGTCGTGGGCCACCAAGTTCATCACATCCTCTTCCAAGTTGGCACCGGTACAACTAATGATGTCCACCTTACCCTGCCTGATCATTTCGGCCAGGCTCTTGCCTAATTCCGCTGTGCTCATGGCCCCTGCAAGGGTTACCATCATCTTGCGACCCTTGGCCACGTGCGTTTTGTACCCCTGAGCGGCGTCCACGAGAGCTGCTGCATTGAAATGCAGGTAATGCTTCTCCATGAAGGCCGAGATCGGTCGTGTCGTACTCATGTGTTCAGGGGTCGAATATAGAAGTGCATCAATAAATGCAACTAAGATCTATTGAATGAACGTGGCAGCACCTCGAATTAAGTAGGACCGGGCCGGGACTGATGTTCTATTTCCTGACGGGAACGTCCATCGGCAGATATCCGAGAAGTTGCAGCATCCGTTCGGCCGTCTGTTGCTCTGCAAAAACCCGATCGGTCAAGGTGCCATCGGCTTTGCGATCGATCAAGACATGCTTTGGCTTCGGGATCAGACAGTGCTGGATCCCGCCAAAACCTCCTAGTGTATCCTGATAGGCACCGGTGTTGAAATAGCCGATGAACTGCTTGCCATCCTCCCGGTATTTGGGAAGGTAAATGGCATTGATGTGCTGCTCACTGTTATAGTAGTCGTCGCTATCACAGGTCATGCCACCAAGGAACACCCGTTCGTACTCATCCCCCCAGTTATTGATGGGAAGCATGATGAATCGCTTGCTGATCGCCCATGTATCGGGAAGGGTGGTCATGAAACTCCCATCGATCATGTTCCAGCGCTCCTTCTCGTTCTGTTTCTTCTGGTGAACGATGCTGAAGAAGGTGGCTCCGCTATCACTGACCGTGAAGCTCCCGAACTCACTCCAGACATGTGGCTCCGGAACGTGGTTCTCCACACTGATATCCTTGATGCGCCCCACGATCTCACCGATCATATAGTCCACATCGAAACTGAAATTGAGGCTGTTCTTGATCGGCAGCCCTCCTCCGATATCCAGTGTGTCGAGGGTCGGGCACAACTTCTTCAGGTCGCAGTAAACGTTCACGCATTTGCTCAACTCGTTCCAGTAGTATGCCGTGTCCGTGATGCCCGTATTGATGAAGAAGTGCATGAGCTTCAGCTTGAATTTCTTCTGCTTGCTCACGTTCCGCATATAGAACGGAATGATGTCCTTGTACCCGATGCCGAGTCGGCTCGTATAGAATTCGAATTTCGGTGCTTCCTCAGCTGCTATGCGGATCCCGATATCGCACGGCCCTTGGATAACCTCGTCCAAGGCATGCAATTCACTCATGTTATCGATGATGGGTATTACATTGAAGCCCCGGTTCGCCAGTTTGCCTATTCCTTGTATGTATCGCACATCCTTGAATCCATTGCAAAGGATCGTGCTGTCCTTGGTGATACGGCCTCTGTCGATGAGCAGTTCGATCATTTCCAGATCGTACGCGCTGCTGGTCTCCAGATTAACACCCTGGTCCAGGACCTTGTCGATCACATAACTGAAATGGTTGCTCTTGGTGCAGTAGAAATACTGGTAATTGCCATTATAGTCGTGCTCCTTGAACGCCTTCGCAAAACTGGATCGCGCCAGTTCGATCTTCTCCCCGATCTTGGGCAGGTAGCTGATCCGCAGCGGGGTGCCATGCTTTTCGATGAGACGCATAAGCGGCAGATCGTTCCAGATCAGGTCATCACCCTCCAATTTGAATTCGTCCTTCGGAAAATCGAAGGTCTGCTCGATCAAGTCGATGTACCGGGTCTTCATGGAAATGACAGGAAGGGAATAAGTGCGCGTTCATGCGAAACGTAAGCGGGAAAACAGAGGTCAAGGGATCCGTTGGACCTGATCCCTTGTGAACATGATATGTTGCCGCATTCCCTTGGGCACAGGGATCGTAAGGTTGCGGCATCGCTCTTCATCGCTCAGCGAGGGATGGAATGCTCCGACCCCAAGAGCCGCATTTCGCGCGGGATCCAGAAGGGAAGAATAAGGTGGGGAAGCTCATGGACCGTATCACCAGGTACAAAAGTAGGGTTCGCGAGTAATGCGGGGCAGGTCGGTCAAAGAGGCCCTGTGCAGAAGACCACAGCAGGAGGGTTCCCTGGTCCGATCCGGTGGAACCCCTAATCATCCTGATCGCTTTCCGACCTTTTTCATGGATGCATCCGTGCATCCTTCTTATCGACCAATGGTCCACCGGCAACAGGCATGGAGCCTTTGAACGTTACCGTCCGGTGGGGATAGGGGATCTCGATGCCTTCCCGGTCGAAGCGCAATTTCACCGAACGGTTGAGTTCAAAGTGCATGACCCTGGCCATGACCGGATCGGCAGCCCATACATATGCGCGCAGGATCAGGCTGCTATCCGCTATGGAGACCAGGCGCACGGATACTCTCGGGAAGCCGACATCCAATTCCTCCGCTGTGCGCCGATCGATGCATGAAGGATGGTTCTCGGCTTCCTCCTGCATGATGGTCATGGCCTTGTCGAGGTCGCTCTCGTAACTGATGCCGATCTCCACCCATTGGCAGGTGGCTTCATCCTCGATCGTGCTGTTGATGATGGTCGCGTCGTTGATCACGGCGTTGGGGATGATGACCCGCCGGTTCTCCCAGGTCCTTATCACGGTGTGGCGCAATGTGATGTCCTCCACCACTCCCCGGTGCTCCCTGGAGATCTCTACCATATCACCCACACGGAAGGGTTTGAAGGAAACGATGAATATCCCGCTGATGATGTTGCTGAAGGCACGTTGGGTGGCCAGTCCAAAAATGGCTACGAGGATACCCGCTCCCGCCAGCAGGGTCACCGCGAAGTGTTTCAGTGAAGGGATCACGAAGATCACCCAGGCAAGTGCGATAAGGCCCACCATGAAGCGCAGGGCATTCTTGAGGAAGTGGTAGCGTGTGGCATCCTCCCTTCCCTGTTCGCTGCGCACATAGGCTCTCTTCAGCATGGCAAAGAGCACGCGCTCGAGAACGAACGCGATCCCCAGGATGAGCATGACCTTGGCCAGCAAGAGCAGGTTGAAGCCCAATTTCTCCATGAGCACAGAGAGATCCAGTTGGTTCAATTTCATGATCCGGTGCTACGGATCCGGATCGATCCGGACGGCACGAAGTTAGGGGGGCGGAACGAGCGAAATGCTTGACTAAAGATCCGACAATTCCCGGCGGAACTCTTGATCCTTCTGCACGACCAACGGGTCCTTTCCGTGTCTGAAAAGTTTGAGGTCCCTGCCATGCAAGCTGATGCGATCATCCTGGACGTGAAGCAAGGACCCTTCCCGCAGTCCCAGCACAGGCATCGTTGGATTGAGTGCAAGGAATTCCGCGAGACGCTGTTCCCTTCCTTCCCCACCATGGCCGGGAATCGTGTCCTCCGTGAAGTGCGGGTTGATCTGGAAAGGGATCAGATGAAGAGCGCGCATGCTCGGCGTTTCCACGATGGGCATATCGTTCGTGGTCATGATGGTGGGGCAGGCGACATTCGCTCCGGCACTCCAACCGATATACGGCAACCCCTTGCGGACCTTATCCGCGATGGCTCGAACGAGCCCGGTCCGGTACAGATCCCGCAGGAGCAGGAAGGAATTACCTCCTCCCACGGCCACCACATCGGCGTTGTCCAATGCCTTGACAGGGTCCTTTTCCTGATGCAGGCTGAAGATGGAAGCGCCCATTCCTTCGAATGCAGGTCTCACTTTCTCCACATAACCATCGCGCTGCTCTTCAGGTGCAGCAAAGGGTACGAAGGCGATCCGAGGGCGGTCCTGCACGAAGCCCGTGACGTAGGGTATGGGCCAGGCGAAAAACTCCTCACCGGGAAGCGTTGAGTTCGAAAGCAACAAGAGTTCCATGGCACAAGCTTACGGAACGATCATCCCTTCGATCACCAACTCGAACAATTCAGGCTGACCATTGGTCCGAATGACAACCGTGCGTTCCAAGGGACCGATCGGAGCATGACCGTTGAACACCAGGTCCACTTCGATCGCTCCGCCAGGTTCTATGGAGTTCTCCTTGAGTGCAGCGGTCGTACAACCGCAATCCGCCTTGCTATCGAGAAGTAACATGGGGGTGGTATCCGGGTTCTCCAGTATGAATGATACGATCCGTTCCTCTTCCTGCTGCAGGTCACCTAATTGCTTCCGGATCGTTCGAATGCGGTCGCTTTCTGCATCGGTATGGAGTTGGATGGACGTGATCTCGATCCGACGTTCCCTCGATGCAGCGACGCCGTACACCGAGTTCGTGAGATCGCTGAGCTGATCGCTTACGCCCTGCGCGGATGCTTCCTCGCCAAAAGGCAGGGATTTCAGAACGAGCGAGGCCCCGTTGGTCGAATTTCCATTGATATAGGGCGACAGCGCTCCGCCATCCACTTTCAATAAATGGTTGCGGAGACTTGATATGCGCCTTTCAGAGAGATACCGGTTGTATTCATTCAGTGCCAGTGGGCTGGCATGCCCCCGAACTTCCAAGGTCACGCTCGTGCCCTGGTCCAGGGTCTCGCCTAACGCGATCGTCAATTCCGCCAGATCGAGGTAACCACGATCCACTTCATCCCGAAAGAAGCCATTCAATTCAGCGGCATCCCCCTCGCGATCGTACTCCGGTAACAACGCACGGTATCTGCGGTAGGTGGTGGCATAGTCCTGTTCAGTGGTTCTTGCCGTGGTCCTGGGGTCGGGGTCGTCGTTGTGGAAGTAGAGTTTCAAAGGCAGGCGTTCTGAAATAGCCCTGAGCGCGGTTCCACCGGTCGGAGTATCGACCAAGGCACGTCCCTTCCTGCCCACGGTGTCTGCCAGGTGGACCAACGATCCGGAACTACGAAAGCGATAGAGGTCATTGCAGCACGTAGCGCCCTTGGCCGCGAAGGATCCGATCCTGTTGCTGGTGATCCATCCTTCACCGGATCCAGGATCAATAGACGGGTAAAGGTCATTGGCCGGGCTGTTCAGAGGGCGACCCGCATTGATCACCGGTCCGAATACATCATCCTTGAACACCGCGGTGAAGATGTCATACCCGCCAAGGCCGGGATGGTGATCGGAACTGAACCAAAGGGTTCTCGTGCCATGGTCGTACCAAGGGCACCGTTCGTTACCAGGGCTGTTCACGGGAGGTGGAAGAGGATGAATATCAACGGCCTTGCCGTCCACGATCCGTGCCTGCCAGATGTCCATTCCTCCGGCTCCGCCCGGACGATCACTCACAAAGAACAACAGGGGAACATCATGCCCATCGAACAGGGTCACCAT
>JAHEFL010000414.1 GCA_024640205.1 Flavobacteriales bacterium
GTTGGAAAGCCGTGACCAATCGACCGAACATGACATTGACGTGCCAGGGCACGATGCCATAGGCCTGGAGGGTATCCTCGGTGAATTTGGCCACGGCATCCGCCCATTTGCGGGGCATCACCTCGAAGGGATCCTGTCCGTGGCGCGCGTAATGATCGATATCGATGTAATGGCGCGGTGCCTCGCCCTCCACGGCATAGCGCCGACGGTCAGGGCCCACGCTACCATCCGTGATGTAGTCGATGTGGCGCTTGAAGAAGGGGAACATCTCCGGTGGAAGGGTGAAGCAGGCCATCCGGTTGATGCGCTTGTGGCCATAGAACCCCCATGCAAAGGCGGGTTCGGACACCTTCACCGGCAGTGCCATGAGCAGCCCAAGGAGGACCACCAAGGAGACCAGGACCTTTCGGATCATGCTGGGGACAGCGTGGTGTCCAGCCTGACCAGTTCCGATCCTTTCAGCACCGGGATCACGGCGCTCTGGTCCGGGGTGAGGCAGTACTTCACATCAGGCAGCAGCTGCAATTGCTGGATCCGCCTGCGGCGCGGAGCGGCTTTCACGACGCTGAAGAAATTGTCGCGCGCTGACATGAACATGTACTTCGCGGCGATGGAGCTATCCTCCTCCACACCGAACTTGCCGCTTTCCAGAAGACGGTCCATCACGGCACCCGCGAAAACGGAGTCCTCCAGATTGAACTTGTCCTTCCAACCGGAACAGAGCAGCAGGATGTTGTCATCCTGTTGCACAAGCCACTCACTCAGCGCGGTCAGGTTCAGGAAGGATCCCACCACCAGCATACGGGCATCCTTGGCCACATTGATGGCCTTGGTCCCATTGGTGGTGGTCATAACGATCGTCTTACCACTGAGGTCTTCACCCACGTAGGCCAGTGGTGAATTCCCATAGGCGAAGCCTTCCACCACCTCCCCGTTCCGCTCCGCTGCTGCGATGTAGCCCTCCTTACCGATGTAGGCCGCAGCTTCCTCGATCGTGGAAACGGGGATGATCCTGTCCACGCCATTCTCAAAGGCAGCGACCATCGCGGAGGTGGCACGGAGGACATCGATCACCACCACGATGCCCATGTCCTGTGCATACAAGGGATACTGCCCGGGGAAGAAGCATACCTCCACCCGGTACTTGTAATCCGCATTGGATACTGCTTCCTGCATCATGTGTTCTTCAGGAACGGCAACTTGACCACGAGACCCTTCATCTTCTTCCCACGCACATCCACCCACAGCTCGGTCCCTTCGCCGGCCATGGCCGCAGGCACGTAGGCCAGGCCGATGGGTTTCTGCAAGGACGGGCTCATGGTGCCGGATGTTACCCTTCCGACCACCTGTCCCGATGCATCGAGAACCGGATGATCATGCCTGGGAATACCGCGCTCCACCAGCTCGAAGCCGACCAGACGATCTTTCGGACCGGCTTCCTTCTGTGCCTTGAACTCGGCCGCATTGATGAAATCCTTGGTGAACTTGGTGATCCAGCCCAGGCCCGCTTCAATGGGCGAGGTCGTATCGTCGATGTCGTTCCCGTAGAGGCAGAAGCCCATTTCCAATCGCAACGTGTCGCGCGCTGCAAGTCCAGCGGGCTTGATACCATGCGCCGCACCGGCCTCCATGATCGTGTTCCACGCCTTTTCCGCCAAGGGGTTCGGCATGTACACCTCGTAGCCCCCGGCACCCGTGTATCCGGTACTTGAGATCAGTACCAGGCCAACGCCCTTCATCTCGGCATACATGGCCGTGTAGTAGGGCATGGCCCCGATGTCCTCCTGGAACAGTCCTTTCAATGTGTCGGTGGCCTTCGGTCCCTGCACCGCGAGTAGCGACATATGATCGCTGATGTTCTCCAACTGCGCATCGAAGCTGTTCTGCGAATTGATCCAATCCCAGTCCTTCTGGATGTTGGATGCGTTGACGACGAGCACGTAGTGGTGATCATCCCCACGCTCCATGCGGTACACGAGCAGGTCATCGACGATACCACCCTGGCCATTGGGGAGGCAGCTGTACTGCACCTTGCCGGGCGCAAGCTTGGAGGCATCGTTGGTGGTGACCTTCTGGATCAGATCGAGCGCTCCGGGTCCTCGAACGATGAACTCACCCATGTGGCTCACATCGAACAAGCCCACTGCATTTCGCACGGTGAGGTGCTCGTCGTTGATCCCGCTGTACTGCACCGGCATCAGGTATCCCGCAAAGGGGACCATCTTGGCGCCCAGGGCCTCGTGCACGTGACTAAGCGCGGTCTTCTTCAGTTCGGTCGTTCTCAGTTCGGTCATTGACTTGTTCTCTTTGTTTCCAGCAAGCGCTGGAATTGATCCAAATAGGTCTGCTGCCAGGCGTGGACCGAAAAGTGTTCCTCAACGGTTTCCCGCGCATTCTCCCCCATGGATCGACGCAGATCCGCATCGTCAATGAGCCTCGAAAGCTTCTCCACCCATTCTTCGGTACTCGTGGCCAGGAAACCGTTCCGCCCTTCGGATACGATCTCACTATTCACTCCCACGGGGGACATGATCGGCGGGATCCCCAGTCCCATGTACTGAAGTCCTTTCAGACCGCATTTCCCTTTCGCCCATTCATCATCAGGCAACGGCATTATGCCGATATCAATGGCCTGCAGGTCCTCGGTCTCGGATGCCGCCCTCCATGGGATGCCCTGCACATCC
>JAHEFL010000415.1 GCA_024640205.1 Flavobacteriales bacterium
AGAAGGGTGAGGATAAGGGCATTCGTGCCTATAAGATCCATGAAGGGGAGGAGATACAGGAGAAGGCATTCCTTGAATTAGTGAAGCAAGCCATCAAGGTGAACCAGGCAGGTACCAAGCTCACCGATGCCAAACCGGCGCGAAAAGCCCTGGTGGTCCCCCCGGACCTGGAACAGGTGCTGAAGAAGGATGAGAATGCCTGGTCCCATTGGGGATCGTTCTCGTACAGTGCCAAGAAGGAATACGCCGAATGGATATCCGACGCCAAGCAGGAGGAGACCCGCAAGCGCAGGATCGCCAAGGCTTTGGAGATGATCCGTGAAGGAATGGGCCGCAACGACAAGTACAAGGTCAGCTGACAGGAACCAGTACACGATGAAATGAAAAGCCCCGGCCTGAGCCGGGGCTTTCTTGTTGCGTTCGGTTCCTGACTACTTCGCGTCCTTGTTGTGACGGGCGTAGCGCTTCTTGAATTTGTCCACACGACCAGCGGTGTCCACCAACATCATCTTGCCGGTATAGAACGGATGCGATGTATGGCTGATATCCAATTTGATCAAGGGATATTCCTTGCCATCCTCCCACTCTATCGAGTCCTTGGTGTTCGCACAACTCTTGCCCATGAACATGTAGTCATTGGACATATCCTTGAAGATCACGAAGCGGTAGCTCTCGGGGTGGATATCCTTTTTCATGGCACTTCTTCCTTTGGGGCTGCAAATGTAGAAGCTTTTCACGATCCAGCAATGCAGACCTGAAGGAACGCAATGATCGGCAAATTCCCACGTAAATGCCTGCGATCGGCCATCTTTGCCCGTCTTGAAAATTCCAAAGCTCCTTCTTGCCCTGTTCGCCCTGCTGCTGATCATGAGCAGTTGTCGACGCGACCAGCTTTTTTCGGATGATCCCGGGGCATCCCTGGTCTTCAGCGAGGACACCGTGCTGTTCGACACCATCTTCACGGAAGTAGCCTTCTCCGTGACCAAGCGCTTCATTGCGCATAATCCGGGAGACCTTGCCGTCCGTGTGGATATTGCCTTGGAGGGCGGCAGCCCCTCCCCTTTCCGGATCAATGTGGACGGTGCTTCAGGCATCGCCTTTCAGGATGTGGAGATCCTGGGTGGTGACAGCGTTTTCGTATTCGTGGAGGTCTCGCTGGATCAGAACAACACCAGCAATCCGTTGATCTTCGAGGACCACATCCTTTTCAATACCAATGGGAACGAGCAGAGCGTGCTATTGGTGGCCTGGGGACAGGATGCCCATTTCTTTTACCCGGACCGGTTCCAGCCAGGCCTGCCGCCGTACAGCATCATCGCCGGGGAGGATGACAACGGGAATGTAATCTGCGAGACCGTGAGCTGGCTGAACGACAAACCATACGTGATCTATGGATACGCTGCCGTCGATTCCTGCAGCCGACTGTTGGTAGGCGAAGGTGTCCGGGTGTATGTCCATGGCGGTGGTGGCCTGTGGATCTACCGCTGGGGCCAGATCATTGCGGAAGGCACCCTGGAACAACCCATCACCTTCCAGAGCGACCGGCTCGAACCCTTCTATGCCGAACTACCGGGGCAATGGGACCGGATCTGGATCAACGATGGGCCGGAAGGACAGGACAACCTCTTCCTGAACGTGTTGGTAAAGAATTCGTTGGTCGGCATCCAATGCGAGACCTGGCCCGGGCTGCCCAATGCGCCCACCAGCGAGGCCAAGCTGGTCCTCAACAACGTACGGATCAGGAACTGCAGCGCCGCAGGGATCTTGAGCCGTAATTACCGCATTTCGACCAACAACCTTTCAGTAAGCGACTGCGGACAGTACTGCGTGGCCTTGCTCGGCGGTGGCGAGTACTTCTTCAACCACAGTACCATCGCCAACTACTGGGGCTACGGCATCCGCCAGACACCCGCTTTCGTGATGACCAATGCCGTGCAGGATATCACGGGGGCCACCCAGGTCCGGGATATCGTGAACAGTACGTTCCAGAACGGCATCATCCACGGGAACATCGAGAACGAGTTCCAAATGGAGTTCAGTGACGAACTGACCCCGGACCTCACCTTCGATTATTTCATGATCCGCACGGACCAATCCACCAGTGACCCGATATTCTTCCCATTCCAGGACAGGATCTGGAGGAACCAGAGCCCCGGCTTCGTGGATGCGAATAACGGCGACCTCCGCTTGGCGGAATCGGCGTTCGCGCGGAACCGTTGCATACCCAGCACGACCGAAGCGATCAACGACATCAACGGGAACCTTCGCAATTGCGACAACCAAGGGTGGGACCTGGGCGCATACGAGTGGTGCCCTTAGGGATCAGCTCAGTTCCGAAAGGAATCGTAGCGTATCCACTCCATCGGCGTAGTCAGCCAGACCCGGGCTTTGTGCGCTGCCAAATGGGACCGTTCCGGAACCTGGGAACAGGCTTTCATGAGCGACCACGCATTGGATCCCTTCCGCATGGGTCTCCAGGTCGGCCTTCACCCTTTCGGGATCGCTGTAGCGCTCATAGTGCAGGGTAGCCATGGCGCTGGGCAAAGCGCTCTCCTCCCGTAACAGCAGGAAGCCGTTCTCCAGGAAGGGAATCTGATCCAGCATCCAGAGCGCACGGGTGTACTCGTAGTTGTTCGCGTATTTGTTGTGGTTCACCACTTCCTTCCAAGGATAGAATGCCGT
>JAHEFL010000416.1 GCA_024640205.1 Flavobacteriales bacterium
CAGAAATGCCGGAGCCCATCGCTCCGAAAGAGGTGAACCTTTATACGCACCGCCATTACGACACGGACAAGGAGTTGTTCGCCTTGTTCACTGAGCGATCCGGCATCGTTGTGAATGTGATCCAGGCCGGGGATGACGAACTCATGGCCCGATTGGAAGCGGAAGGCGCCAAGAGCCCATGCGATCTGTACATTACTGCGGATGCTGGCCGATTAGGTCTTGCTCGTGAAAGGGGCTTGTTGCGTCCCTACACCAGTACCGTTTTGAACGCGAACATCCCGGCTCATCTGCGGGATCCCGAAGGCTACTGGTACGGACTTACCATGCGGGCCCGGGTGGTCGCCTACAACAAGAACAAGGTGAAAGCGGGAAGTATCACCACATACGATGACCTGACGGGGCCGAAATGGAAAGGCCGTCTGCTGGTGCGCAGTTCCGAGAACGTGTACAACCAGAGCCTGGTCGCTGCCATGATCGAACACCGTGGTGCGGAAGCGACGAGCCGATGGTGCGAAGGGATCGTAGGCAACATGGCCCGCGATCCGAAAGGCGGGGATACCGATCAGATGCTTGCGATCGCCGAAGGGCTCGGTGATCTGGCGATCGTCAACTCCTACTATGTCGGTAAGCTGCTGGCCAGCGAGGAACCGGAGAAACAAAAGGCACGCGATATCATTGGCGTGAGCTTCCCGGTATTCCAGGCTGGCACGGATGGCTCGCCGATGATCGGTACGCATATCAACGTGAGCGGTGGCGGACTGGCGAAGTATGCTCCCCACGAGGTGGAAGCAATCGCCTTGCTGGAATTCCTTTCCGGCGATGAGGCCCAACAGCGTTTCGCTGAAGGCAACAAGGAATATCCTGTAAAGCCAGGAATCCCGATCGCGAAAGAACTTCAGGTGTTCGGCACTTTCACCATGGATAGCTTGAACCTTGCGGTGCTCGGTCAACGGAACAGCGAAGCGGTGAAGGTGCTTGATGGGGCTGGATGGCGCTGATGCAGCTGCAATGACTTTGGTCGACCGAATACGAGGTCGTGCACGCAATTGTACATCCGGCTTGGTCGCTGGGGCCCTTGCCGTGCTCCTGGCATTACCGCTGATCGTTGTGGTCACTTCTCCATTACATGCACCCACCAAGGATTGGGATCATGTCGTTCGTTCCATCCTTCCCTCCCACTCCTGGGAAACGCTTCTCCTTCTGGCCATGGTGTTGGTGATGGGATGGATCATCGCGGTCCCCTCGGCCTGGTTCATTTCCTCATTCACGTTCCCTGGCCGCTCACTTTTCCGCTGGTTGCTCGTGATGCCTCTTGCCTTACCCACCTATATCAGCGCATATGCCTATGCCGGACTGCTCGGGCCTACGGGGTCGATAACGAGCCTTTTGGACAACTATCTGGGGATCCGTCCGGATATCCTCGGGCTGCCAGGCCTGGCCTTCGTCCTTGCACTGGTGCTCTCACCATATATCCACCTGCCGGCGCGGGCCGCCTTTGCTCAAGGAATGCGGCAACCACTGGATGCCGCACGAGTGCTGGGAGCCGGGCCATGGCGACGTTTCTCAAGGATCGCCTTACCTCTGGCCCGACCAGCCATAGCAGGAGGGGCCTTGCTGATGGCCATGGAGACGTTGAACGATTACGGCGCGGTGAAATATTACGGGGTCCGAACGCTGACCACCGGTATTTTCCGCAGTTGGGGAGGGCTTTATGATCTGGGAAGCGCACTGCGCCTGTGCATGATCCTGCTTGGTCTCATCGGCTTATTGATGTGGCTCGAACGCCGGGCCCGGCGTAAGATCCCCAGGAATACCGACCAGGCGCCTCGACCCTTGACCACGCTTAACGGGGTCGCATCAGGGGCTGTAACGCTGTGGTGTGCGCTGATCGCAGTGCTCGCCTTCGCACTTCCGTTGTATCGGATCATAACGGATGTTTTGCAAGGCCCAGCCCCGGATACCTGGTACACCACCCTCCCTGCATTCGGGAACACCATGATGGTATCCGTCCTTGCCGCCGGTCTCACGCTCGGCATCGGCATATTATTCACTTACAGGGAACGCTATTTCGAACGCTCGCGCATACTGGCATGGGTCGCTGGAGCCGGGTATGCGATCCCAGGTGCCGTGATCGCCATCAGCGTCATGGCACTTGCCGGTGCTATGGACCGATCGGATCTTGTATCGGCTGCACTGATCGGCAGCATCGCTCTGCTGGTCTATGCATTCGTCGTTCGTTTCCTCGCAGTGGCGCTTCAACCCATGACAGGTAACATAGCGCAACAGGCCAAGCGGTTCGATGAGGCGGCACGTACGCTCGGGGCCACTCCCTGGCAGGCCTTCAAGCGCGTGAATCTTCCTCTTCTGCGACCTGCCGTTCTCGCTGCCGCCCTTCTAGTGAGCATTGATGTGATCAAGGAACTGCCATTGACATTGATCCTGCGGCCATTCAATTTCGAGACCTTGAGCACGCTCACGTATGGATTGGCCTCCATTGAAGAATTGCAGCAGGCATCCTGGCCATCCTTGTTCATCGTGATCGGTGGCCTTGTGCCCGTGCTGTTCCTGGAACGATTGCTCGCACAGAGGTCCTGAGCGTTCGCACAGTCGCCATGAAATGGTAATGCGCCAACCTTGGTTGACGCATTTCCATTAACCAATGATCGAACTACTGAGCGAT
>JAHEFL010000417.1 GCA_024640205.1 Flavobacteriales bacterium
CGCACACAATGCCCAGATGGATCGCGATCACTTTTGCCATTACCACAAATGAAAGGCATGTTGCACGCTTCAATCAGGTAGGTCGGTAAAATGAAAGGATGCGAGCACCTGTTCACGGTAAGATGGCTCAGGGTCCACAGCGGTCAGGACAAGCACGCGGCCTTCTCTTTTAACGACCAACATATCCGCTTCGCGTTCTTCGAAACGGGTTTTCACGTGCCTCCCGTCCAAGCCTTGAACGCGACGCTCCATTACTTCCGATCGGGCGTCCAAGTCGAATTGTTGATGTATGAATCCTTCCAGATCGGATCCTTTGGGATCTTCATCGACCACGGTAATGAACACGGCGCGATCCTTTTCCCTAACGGCGTGGATAAGGATCCCATCGCCTGCGTCGATCGGCAGTCCGGGCATGTCCACCCCGAAATGGAGGCTATCGTTCACATAATGGATGCCTCCTTCCAGGAACAGCGCGCTGCCATGAGACGTATCCGGTCGTGAGGAGCGGAAGACGGGGTCCACGGAGTAGCCCATCCCGCGCATCAACTGGATCACGCCCTCATCTCCCGGCAGATGCGCTGCGCCGATCAGGAAAAGGGCATCACCATCAACGTGTATGACGCTATCCATCCGGTGGGCCATCACCTTGTTCCGGCCGTCGATCAGGGACTCCTCCACTTTCGCCGGCATTGTCCTGCTGGCTTGGGCCACCTCCATCAGGGCATCCAGGTCCTGCGCTGCATAGGCGACCATCATCGCTTCCATTTCCCCCTCATAGCCGCCGTTCTTGAAGTGGTCCAGCAACATTGCTGCCTGTTCCTTCAATGTGAGGACATCCATGGCACGCAGTTGTTCCTCCATCGATTCGAGGCCAATGACCCGATGCTCGTCCGCTTTGGCACGGCGCAACAGGTGATCGTCGAGCATCAGGTCCCTGTCCTGCTCCATGCCAGCTTCAGAGAGCGTAGCCAACACCAGGAAAGGTTTCATGCGCATTACCATGCTTGCAGCTGGCCCCAATGATCCCTTCAGGCCGGCATCCACCACTTTCCAATCCTTTTTCCGGTACAGATCCTCCAGCCGCATTCCATCGGGCATCATCATGGCCGTCATCAGCAGCAGCCCTTGCTTTTTGGCGGCCTCCAGATCCAATTCACCGGCCACCGTGCCCACGCTGTCCATGTACTGTTCCACGAGGTCCGTGTGCAGATAAGCACGCTCGGCCTTGCTGTGCACCGTTCCGTATAAGTAGGCCGGTCGTACCAACCCGGAGCCAGTGATCCGCCAAAGCAAGGTTTTCGGCGTCCCCTGTGCATGGCACCAAAAGGTGGTGGTCAAAAGAAGAAGCGTGAGGGCGGATTTCATGCCCGCAAATTAGCGGGATGTATCCTGCCCATCGTGTTCGTTCACCAAGGAACCCTCGCTAGCGAGAAGGAGATCACGGCCAGCACAGCGAAGATCACCATGCTCAGTTTGATCACCAGGGAGCGTTCTGCGGTTCGGGAGCTATCCATCATCGATCGTCGTCAGGAGCATTCCAATAACGTGGGTCATTTGAAAGGGTTGCCTCAGCGGTCCTCCTTCCTCAGGCATCAAGGGCTCCATGTCCTTCGCGTATGGAGCGGGTCCGTGCTCATGTCCGGAGCAGGTCGGGTTCCCATAATTCACTGTCATTCAGGCTCTACGAGGCCGGATTACCTTTGCGCTCCTTTCGATCCATGCGCCATACCCGCACCGTCGCCTTTCATACCCTGGGCTGCAAGCTCAACTTCAGCGAGACCAGTACGCTGGCCCGTTCGCTGGAGGATGCCGGGTACGCCCGGGTAAATGTGGAGGATCGACCCGATGTCTTCGTATTGAACACGTGCAGCGTAACGAATAACGCGGACAAGGAATGCCGACGCCATGTCAGGCGCTTTCGGGCCATCAATCCGGAAGGATTCATTGCCGTGGTGGGCTGTTACGCTCAGTTGAAGCCGGAGGAGATCGCTGCGATACCGGGTGTTGACCTGGTGCTCGGGGCGAACGAGAAATTCGATGTGGCCATGTACCTTGAGCCCCGTCTCTCCGACCTTGAGCCCAGGTCGCTGAATGGCCATTCACAAGGATCCCTGCGTTCGGGGACCCGGACCGGTATAGCGGGCGGCGAAGCGATCTATTCAGCGATCAAGGAGGTCAGGCATTTCGTTCCCTCGTACAATGCCAATGACCGCACGCGCACCTTTCTGAAAGTGCAGGATGGATGCGATTACTTCTGCTCCTTCTGTACCATTCCCTTGGCCCGGGGCAGAAGCCGTAGTGCAACGATCGCGGAAACCGTGGCGCAAGCGCGATCCATCGCGGCGACCGGGGTTCGCGAGATCGTCCTTACCGGAGTGAATACCGGGGATTTTGGACGCGGGCATGGCGAGGACTTCCTTCAACTCATTCAAGCGCTCGATGAGGTTCCGGGCATCGACCGGTTCCGGATCAGCAGCATCGAACCGAACCTCTGCCAGGATGGTATCATCGACTTCGTGGCGGAAAGCCGGCGCTTTGTCCCGCACTTCCACATCCCCTTACAGAGCGGGAGCGATGCGATCCTGGAGCGCATGCGGCGTCGCTATGACACCGCGCTCTATGCGGAACGTATTGCCCGGATAAAACGGTACATGCCCCACGCCTGTATCGGTGTGGAT
>JAHEFL010000418.1 GCA_024640205.1 Flavobacteriales bacterium
TGCTGTTATTCGTGTCGTAACGCTTTCACCGGATCCAGCTGCGCGGCGCTCACTGCGCGGAAGCTGACCGTGAACGTGGCAATGAGCAGGACCACGAGCGCTGCAGCGATGAACACCAACGGTTCGATCGCGGTACGGAACGCGAAATTCTCCAACCAACGACCCACACCGTACCAAGCTAATGGGACAGCCAGCAACGCAGCGACACCCACGAGTACGAGGAAGTCGCGCGTAACCAGATAGGCAATGCGCAGCGTATCGGCCCCCATCACTTTGCGGATACCGATCTCCCGTGTCCGTTTCTCGGCGGTCCAACTGGCCAGCGCAAAGAGACCAAGGCAGGCGATGAATATGGCCAGCAACGAGAAGATCCCTACCAGCTCCGCGAGCCGGCCCTGTGCTTCATATTGCATGTCGAGCTGCTCGTCCAGGAATTGATACTCGAACGGGAAATCGGTAGTGCGCGCATTCCATTTCTCCTTGACGGCGGCTATGACAGGAGATGGATCGCCAGCTTCCAGTCGGAGATAGAGATAGCGGGTCCACTGCCCTCTATCATCCGGCATGCACATGTCAAAGACAAAGGGCTGTACCGCCTTGAACAAGGGATCGAACGCGAAGTCCTTCGCCACACCGATGATGCGCTCCTCCCCGTGCGGCGTGTCCATGCGATCGCCGATGGCCTGCGCGGGATCCTCGGGATGCGTCTGGCGAGCGAAGGTTTCGTTCACGATCACACCCAAGGAATCATCGCCCGGGAAGTCCCGGCTGAACCAGCGACCAGCGAGCAGTTCGATGTCCATCACTTGCTGGAAGTCCTCCGTGACATACAGCGCAGGGAGGTAGGTCCACTTACCCTGCTCCATATCACCCCAATTGAACTCGTGGGTGTTGTGCTTTTTACCGATGATGTCATTGGCCCAAGACACCGCTTTCACACCACTGATGTTCGGCAGCTCCGGCAGTACCGCTGTGTACACTTCCGCCATCGGAGCGCGGACCGGTATCAGCAGGACCTGTTCCTTGTTGAAACCGAGATCGACCGAGCGCAGATGATCATGTTGTTTTTTCACGAACACGGTGCCGATGATGAGCACCAACGCGATAGCGAACTGCACTACCACCAATGCTTTCCGAAGGCCCTGCCCGCGTGTGGAACCTCCCGTGTTCCCCTTCAGTACCACCACGGGCTGGAAGGAGGAAAGGAAGAAGGCCGGATAGATGCCGCTGAGGAGACCGAGCATCAGGGCGATCCCCAGAACAGTTGGCACGAGCGCATCCGGCAACGGAATGACCTCCCCTGCAAGCTCGTTGAAGGCAGGCATTAGCAGGTGAATGAGCACCAATGCGACGACCGCTGCGATCATGCTCATCAGCACGCTCTCGAGCAGGAACTGAGCGATCAATTGTGCGCGTGTAGCACCAGCGCTCTTCCGCACGCCGACTTCACGGGCACGGTATGCACTACGCGCCGTGGCCAGGTTCATGAAATTCACTCCCGCCAGTAAAAGGATGAAGAAGCCGATGACCCACAGGATGTTCACGCTGCCCTTGTCACCGTTCTGGTGCATCTCGAAATCGAGCTTGCTCGTAAGGTGGATGTCGGAGATCGGTTGAAGGTCATGCTCGATCTGGTCCTTCAGGAAATCAGGGTAATACTTCTGGATGAACGCCGGGAAGATCCGTTCCACCTCGGCCGCGCTCGCGTCCTCCTTCAGGCGTACATAGGTCCAGCAGGGGTTCCATACCCAATTGTGTTCCTCGATACCGCGCCAGTACTGGGTGATGGTATTGAAGGACACCAGGCCCTCGAAGGCGATGTGCGAATTCCTCGGGATATCGCCGAGAACCCCTGTGACCTGGACGTCCAAGGAATTATCCCACTTCATCATCTGCCCCATGGGATCCTCGTCCCCGAAGTACTTCTCCGCCAGATCCTGGCTGAGCACGATGCTACCGGGCTGTGTCAACGCGGTCCTTGGATCGCCGACCAGCAGCGGATAACCGAAGAGCTCGAAGACGGTGCTGTCCACCAGATACAATCCACTTTCGGTGAAGAGCTTGTTCGTACTGAGGCTGTCCCCCACTTTCAGGGAGTGCTGCGGATCTTGGAAATCGAACCAGCGGCAATAGCGCTCGATCAGTTCCGGATGGTCCGCATAGAGACGCGGTCCAAGCCCGAACACCATGCTGCTGCTATGCTCGCCTTGCCCTTCCATCTGGATCTCGCCCACGACCCGGTACACGCGTTCCGTATCCGGCACGAAGCGATCGAAGCTCCGCTGGTACCGCACATATAGACCGATGAGCACAAAACAGGCGATGCCCGTGGCCAGACCAAGCAGGTTGATCAGCGTGTAGAGCTTCTGCCGGGCCAGGTTGCGCAGGGCGGTGAGGAGGACGTTCTTCAGCATGACGATGGTATCTTCATGCGGTCATTCGTAGCGCAGGGCCTTCACCGGATCCGACATGGCCGAACGATAAGCTTGAACCGAAACCGTGAGCACGGTGACCAATAGCGTGATGAGCAGAGCCGATGCATAGAGCAGCGGAGATATTGCCGTGTGGTACGCGAAGGACTCCAACCAGCGATTGATGGCAAAGAAGGCGAGCGGATAAGCAACGAGAAGGGCCAGGCCCAACAGGACCACGAACTCCTTGTTGAGACGCTGAACGA
>JAHEFL010000419.1 GCA_024640205.1 Flavobacteriales bacterium
ATCCAGCTGGCGTTCGCACTAATGAACTGGCGACCGCTGAGTTTGTAGGTGGACCCTGCTTTCAGGCCATATGTAAGGAATTGCTGTGTATCCGACTTGCCAGCACTCTCTTCGGGGAATCGGCCATTTCGCAATCGGCTGTAACGCCAGAAGGCATGGTAACTCAACTCAGCACCTGCATAGAGATCAAAGTCGCCTACTGTTGTCTCGTACTGGGTGAATGCATTGTACAACCGTGTCTGAATGTCATAGTCATATCCGAACGTATCACCGTCGCGCACCACTTTATTGGTCCGGTCGAGGTCGTTCTGCGCGACCAGCGTGTCGTTGAAATCCCGGTTCGCGAATTGATCGACATCCAGCCAGAAGTCCCCTCCGAGCAGGTCATCGATGGTCTTGAAGTAATGGGTCCTCTGATGATGTAAGCTTCCCCCATAGGTGATATGACCGCCTTGCTCCAGTTCCTTGCTGTAGACCGAATTGATACCTATCCGTGTCGGGTCGGCACGTTGTTCCTCGAGAATGTATTTGCTTCTATTCCCAGTGACCGTATTCCCGAGAATACCATCCGAATTGTTCACGGTATAGAGGTTTTTGCCGTTCGCGAAATAGAGCTGATCCCAATCGATCTGTCGCGCATTCGCGTCCGTCTGCCAAGCAGTCGTTAGCGCCGAAGCTTCTGCGGGGTCCGTCTCCGCGTAGAAACTCGGCAGATATCGATAGTAATCCGGCCTGGGGTCCTTGGCATCGAACCACTGGAGACCGGTCAGGCCATCTCTCCCAAAGGTGTAGAACAGGGTCGTGTTCCAAGTGGTCTTTTCATCCGGCTTATAGTAATGGGAGGCCATGAGCATGGGCTTATGGTCGAAGCTCATTCGCGCATTGCGCTTCACTCCGTTCTGGTAACCCCAGAATGGGTTGTAATAATTGGAGCCGGATAGGTCATACGCTTCCTGGATCGCCACGCCCTGGCGACCTTGTACGATAGGAGCACCGAATCCGGTAAAAACGATGCTATGGCGATCGTTCAATTTTTTTTCTGCTGAGAAAAGGTAGGCGTAGGCGTCGAAGGAAGAGCCTTCCACGTATCCTTCCTCAGCCCATCGCCGGGATCCGCTGAAACTGAATGCCCATCCGTCCTTCCGCATCCCGGATGCCGCGGTGAACATGATCCTGTTCCGATATGCCCTGTTCGTGGATGCGTAAGATGCACGCACTCCTTTTCGCATTTCACTTGCCCTTGCATGAATGTCAGTATAGCCACCCAGACCACCGAAATTGATCCTTGATGATGCCACACCCGTTCGCACCTGCATCCAACGTGTCACATCGTTCAATCCGGCCCATTGTGACCAGGTGGCCCAACCGGACTCAAGGTCATTTACCAGGATGCCATTGATACTGACCCACATGTTCCGGGAGTCATACCCACGTATCCGGAAACGGGCCGTTCCGAAATTGAAGCCTGCTGTGGAGGTGAACACATCCCTGGAGGATTGGAGTATCCCCGAAATATCCTGGGCGCCCAGTTCGGAGTCCAGGTCATCCGCGGTGAGGGTGAACACGGGCACTTGGGGTTCGTTGGAAAGTACCGTGGTGTCAGGCCCCATAGTTGTCACCGTGGTGTCTGTCTGGGCAACAACAGGGACAAAAACGAGGGCTGCATAAAGAAGAGAAACGGATCTCAGAAATGAATGAAGGCGTTTGATCACCCCGGATTCCATAGCATACGGCTGTGGTATGATCGAGCGCCCAAGCCTGATTTCCTTAATAAGTACTGGTCGGGAATTGATCCCAACGGATAAGGGCCGCATTTCATCAGGGCTCATCGGAACATCTTCAATAAAGCTCGGCACGGCCGCTTTCGGGGCGCCAAATGTAGTGTGACAAACGTCCTCATTGATGGTCAGGTTCTTCACACTTGGAAGGTGGGTTCCGGACACTTATGAACAACCGGTTCGATCATATACCCTGCTGTTCCTAGGCCTTCGGTCAAGGCCTGTCGGTTGGCCTATATTTGTTAGTTCTGCCCAAGCCTTCCATTTTGTCGTTTCTCCCGCATTGATCCCCCTTCTGAAGACATATTTCAATATGGTGTGTTTGCGCATCGCGGTGATCGCTGCTATGCTCCTGCTTGCGCCAGTATCCAAGGCCGCTCACTTCTCCGGTGCGAGCATCACCTATGAATGCCTTGGAGCCAACCAGTACATGATCTATTTGGATCTGTACATGGACTGCTCAGGGTCGCCATTGACACCTCAATCAATTGACTTCACGAATAGTTGTGGACTTAGTTTTTCTCTCAACGGCCTTTATCCCCCTGCATTGACCGAGGAGGTTTCGCAATTGTGCTCCAGTCAGGCGGCGAACAGTACATGTAACGGTGGGACCCAACCAGGTTTCATGCACCACCAATTCGCGGTACAGGTATTCCTTGCTCCATGTGATTTCTGGACCATTAGCTGGGATATATGCTGCAGGAACAATATGCAGAATATCGTCGGTACTCCAGGGACGTATGTAAGCGCTACGTTGGACAATGCGAATTTCGCTTGTGATGACTCCCCTCAGTTCGGTAATTCAGGGATACCCTACGTCTGTGTCGGGGAGCAGGTGCAGTATAATCCGGGGGCAACGGACCCGAATGGCAATACCATGGTGTTCAGCTTGGCTGGA
>JAHEFL010000420.1 GCA_024640205.1 Flavobacteriales bacterium
TCTGGAGATCACGGTGCAGGCGGTGGATATTTACGACAACCTGAGCACGGAAGTACTGAAAGTGGAGCGCACGGAAGGCATCCCACCAGCCGTTGCATTGACGCTCCCGAAACCTTCCGGCCATCGTGAAGTGACCATCCCGGCCGGCAAGGAAGAGATCCACGTGGAAGGGAAGGTCACGGATGCGAGCTTGATCCGCCTCATCGCCGTGAATGGTGTGAACGCGAGCTACGTGCCTGATCAGCTGGATCCCGAGTTCAGTGTGAAGGTGGACGTCAAGGACAAAGACCAGTTCGTCGTTCGTGCTGAAGATCAGTTCGGGAATGCGACGGAAGTCGTGTACACGGTGGCGCGCAAAGTGGAGGTTGCTGCGGTCAAACCACCCACGGACAACTCATCCACGGGTGTTACCTGGATCATCCATATCGAGAATACGAATTACAGAAGCTTCGCAGCTTTACAGAACACGGCATCAGACATGGCCAAGATGCAAAAGACCTTTGCCAATTACAACGTCTCCAGGACCGTCACCAAGAAGAACCTGACGAAAGAACAGATGGAGCGCTTCTTCAATGTGGAATTACGCGATCTGGTGCGGACCAACAAAGTGAACACCATCCTTGTCTGGTATGCCGGGCACGGTCGTACAGTGGGCGGAAAGGCATACTGGGTGCCAGTGGATGCCAAGAAGGATGATATTTACAGCTACTATAACTACGGGCCTCTCAAATCCCAGATGCAGAATTACAGCGAAAGTGTGAACAACACCTTGGTCGTTAGCGATGCTGCTGGAACGGACCCTTCGTTCTACGAATTGACACGCTGAAGCTGGGACTGGCGGTCTATATTGGCGGAACGGTTCTCCTTCATGCGCTATTCAATCATTTTCCTTTGCGTTCCGTTGCTGCTGAGTTCTGAGCTCAATGGTCAGCGTTTCTTCTTCGATAATGTAGGTGTTCAGCAAGGATTGCCCGCCTCCAAAGTGTACGCTTTACTGGAAGATCCTTCTGGTATGATCTGGGTGGGTACCGAGGCAGGTATCGCCCGATATGATGGCATCCAGATCGAAAACTTCGGGCCAAGCGCCGGAGTTGCATCCAATGGAGCTCGAAGCCTGTTCCAGGATGATCAAGGCCGGATATGGGCCGGTCACTTGGGAGGAGGGATCAGTGTTTTCGATGGCAAGCGCTTCCATGAGGTAAAGTTGGACGGTACTTCGCTTACCACGGATATCACAGGGATCGCACAGGATAAGGATGGACATATTTGGCTAGCCACGTTCGGCGATGGTGCATTTCGACTGGGAACGTATGATCTGAATGGCGATGCTCCTGTTCAGGCGGATCGCTTTGGAACGGACCAAGGCATCAATGACCGGATAGCAGGGATCACCTCCTTGAAAGAGGGCATCCTCTGTTTCATTGATGCGACAGGCATCATATTAAAGCTTGACATATCAAATAATGAATTCACCCCATTCCCGATAAAAGGACTGCCTGAAGTTCACCGGGTCACTTCCCTGTTCGAGGACAGCCGGGGTGCGTTATGGATCGGAACATTCACGGGTGGGGCATTCCGGACCGATCCCAAGGGCGGGTCCTTGAGGACCTATGACATTGGGAATGGGCTGCCTAGCAACTTTGTTTTCAGCTTTTCTGAGAACGTGGATGGCCAAGTCTGGATCGGTACCTGGGACGGTGGTGCTGCGAGGATCGAAAAGGATGGTATCCGCGTGTTCAATCTGAGCAACGGGCTTCATGGCTTGGCCGTTCGATGTCTCCTGCGCGACCGGGAAGGCAACATGATCATCGGTACGAACGAGAACGGCCTGGATATTTTCAAAGGGGAACGGTTCGTAAGCTTCACCGAAGCTGATGGTCTGGTGGATCCCCAGGTATGGGCCGTTATGGAAGATGGGCAGGGCCGGGTCTGGTTCGGGACCAATGGGGGTATCAGTATCCTGGACCCGGATCAGCATAGCACGGCCCGCGTGAAGAATATGACCATGCAGCAGGGCGACCTTACGAGCAACCGGGTGCGCAGTTTGAAATTGGATGGTCGGGGCAACGTGTGGATAGGCACGGAGAACGGAGGATTGTTCGAATTCGACCCGCGGACGTACCGGTTCCGCTATGACACTGAGATCAGCGGAAGCATACCGGAGAATAAGGTGACCGCCTTGGAGATAGGAAAAGCGAATACGCTTTGGGTCGGAACGATCAATGGTCTGGTACGCTTCACACCGGGTGGCATTCCCACTGTGTACAGGGCGGATGATGGATTGGCCGGAACCAATGTCACGGCCATCTATAGGGACCCCCAGGACATCATTTGGGTCGGGTCCGCGCTACGTGGTATCACCCGAATAGAGAAAAATATTGCCAAACCGATTGACGTTGGCATGTCCTTCACCGCCACCTGTTTTGTGCAGGATCCGGATGGCCGTTTATGGGTAGGTACGGAAGGGCAAGGCTTGATGGTCCTGGCCGACGGAAAGTTGGAGTCGACCTATTCGATCGATGACGGACTTCTTTCCAACGTCATCAAATCATTGAACGTGGATGCCAAAGGCCATGTGTGGGCAGGTACGAACCGTGGCCTGAACGAGTGGCGTCAGATCACGAACAGCTTCACCTCCTATACGGAACGGGCCGGTTTCACCGGGATCGAGGC
>JAHEFL010000421.1 GCA_024640205.1 Flavobacteriales bacterium
TCCGGATGGCACCGGCGATCGATCAGATCGATCACCATTTCATCTTCAGGCGGCCACGCGTTCCTTCCTCTTGGCCGCGTATGCCAGGGCGGCTTCCCGCACCCAAGCACCTTCGTCATGTGCTTTGTTCCTGGCTTCCAGCCGTGCCTTGTTGCAGGGCCCGTTCCCTTTCACCACGTTCCAGAATTCGTCCCAATCTATAGGTCCGAAATCGTAGTGTCCGGTGCTCTCATTCCATTTCAGGTCCGAGTCCGGGATCCGCAGCCCGATCACTTCGGCCTGCTGGACGGTGCGGTCAATGAATTTCTGCCTGAGTTCGTCATTGCTCTCCCGTTTGATCTTCCAGGTCATGCTTTGGGCGCTGTGCGCGCTTTCCGCATCGTTCGGCCCGAACATCATCAGGCTCGGCCACCACCAACGGTCCAACGCATCCTGGGCCATCTGTTGCTGCTCCTTGGTGCCCTTCGCAAGCACGCTCATGATCTCATATCCCTGCCGCTGATGGAAGCTTTCCTCTTTGCAGATCCTGACCATGGCCCGAGCGTAAGGGCCATAGCTGGTGCGGGTCAACATCACCTGGTTCATGATGGCTGCTCCGTCCACAAGCCAACCCACAGCGCCGATATCCGCCCAAGTGATGGTGGGGTAGTTGAAAATACTGCTGTACTTGGCTTTCCCTGAAAGGAGGTCTTCGATGGTCTTTTCCCTCGAAGTTCCCAATGTTTCACACGCACTATACAGGTACAATCCATGTCCCGCTTCGTCCTGAACTTTAGCCAAGAGGATCGCCTTGCGACGAAGGCTGGGTGCGCGTGAGATCCAATTTCCTTCCGGCAGCATGCCTACTACTTCGCTATGGGCATGCTGGCTGATCTGACGCACAAGGTTCTTCCGGTACTCTTCCGGCATCCAATCCTTCGGCTCGATCTTCTGCTCCGCGTCGATCTTCGCTTGGAACATCTCCTCAAGGTTCTTCACTTCGGTCATGTATACAGGCCTATTTGCGGTCCCTAAGATAGTGTGAGGGCATCGAGTTGAACTGATCGGCGTCACGAGTGTTGATGCCCTATACACCATTCATCGTGTTCGAAATTCCTCGACGTCTATTTTTGCGCCCCCCAAGAATGAACTCCAACAGAATGGCCCGGTTCCACAAACTCGAAGTCACGAACGTTCACCAGGAAACGGCGGACAGCATCGTGGTATCCCTGGCCGTTCCTCCCGGATTGCGGGAGGACTTCAAGTTCATCCATGGCCAGTACCTCACATTGAAGCTCAGTCTGGATGGTGAGGAGTTGCGTCGTAGCTATAGTATTTGCAGCAGTCCATTGGATCCGGAGGAGATCCGTATCGCCGTAAAGAAGGTTCCTCATGGCAGGGCTTCCACGGTATTGGTCGAGAAGCTGCAGAAGGGAATGACCATCGAAGTAATGACCCCGATGGGTAATTTTCATACGCTGCTGGACCCGGACCATTCCAAGCACTACGTGGCATTTGCTGCCGGAAGCGGGATCACACCCATCCTCAGCATTCTGAAGACGGTGCTTCGTACAGAACCCAAGAGCCGATTCACCCTTTTCTACGGAAATACGGATCGCGACAGGATCATCTTCCGCACCAAACTAGAAGAGCTCAAGGTCCGGCACGGTGATCGCCTATCGGTCCATCATATCCTGTCCAAAGGGATGGACGAGGATATGCTGTTCAATGGGCGGATCACAACGGAAAAGGCAGCGCAATTACTCGATCGGTTCGTGACCGATCCGCTGGACAAGGAATTCTTCATCTGCGGACCGGAGCAGATGATGGTGAACGTGAGCGAAGCCTTGGAAAGCGATGGAGTGCAGAAGAAACACATCCATGTCGAACTCTTCTCGAGCCCGGCGGCGGCGATGGCACCTAAAACCACTCCGGCCACCGAGAACGGTTCCTTTACTGGAGTATGCAAGGTGAAGGTCATTCTGGACGGAAGGGAAACTGTTATGGAGGTTCCGGCTAATGGGGACGCGGTGCTGGATGCAGCGTTGGATGCTGGACTCGATGTGCCATTCGCTTGCAAAGGGGCCGTTTGCTGCACCTGCAAAGCGAGGGTGGTGGAAGGGAAGGTGGAAATGGAAATGAACTATGCCCTGACCGATGATGAGGTGGCTGACGGATACGTATTGACGTGTCAAACACATCCGCGTTCAGGAACGGTCACGATCGACTACGATCAGCACTGATAATGGAAAAAGAGCAAGGCGGGCTTACGGGCCCGCCTTGTCATTCTCCTTGGTCCGGTTCAAGTTTTTTTGTCGGACTCGGAGAAGGTGATCGACGTCTTAGTGCGTCGCGCTGGCGTATCCTTCCAGCTTCGTCTGTATGTGGGTATGGTAATGCTCGCTATGGTAGAATCCACCCATCTCTTCATCGTACCGGATGATGACCGACGGGAAATCAGCGTAGAATTGATCGATGTTCCTGGCCTGCGCTGGAAGTAGGTTCACGAACAGCTCATAGTCGGGATAACTCACCAGTTCCTTTGGCAGAGAGGTGTCGACCAGGAGGTACTTCTCATGATATCCATCCTTGGTGATCCGAATGGTGTAAGTCTGGTCGATATCGAGGGGAATGGTGAAGCGCCCCTTCTTATCGATCTCCGTTTGACCTACCTCCTTGTTATCGCG
>JAHEFL010000422.1 GCA_024640205.1 Flavobacteriales bacterium
CCGCGGAGGAATACCTCTGGAGCACCGGTGAAATATCGCCGACCATTACGGTATCCGTCGGTGGTACGTACTGGGTGGAGATCACGGACCCCTGCGGTACCGGCACGGATACTGTGGAGGTGACCATGGTCGGGTTCGCGGACCTGGATCTGGGACCCGACACGATCATTTGCACGGGATCCACCTTGTTGCTGGATGCGTTCATCCCGGAAGGGACCTATACTTGGATCGATGGCTCGACCGACCCGACCCTTCTGGTGAGCGACCCGGGATACTACTTCGTGGAGCGGGTGGATGCTTGTGGATGGAGCTTTGATGATATCGTTGTCGATGTGGTGGACCCCCCAAGCGTTGATCTGGGACCGGATCAGTTCTTCTGCGAGGGGACCGGCGTACTATTGGATGCGACTTCGTTGGGTTCCACATATCTCTGGAGCGACGGAAGCACCGATGCGACCGTGTTCGTGGACCTGCCCGGAACGTGGTGGGTGGAGGTGAGTTCAGAGTGTGGCCTGGTCACTGATACGGTTACTGTCTTTGAGGTCCTGAACACCGAACCGGACCTGGGGAACGATACCACCTTGTGCACTGGAGCGGAGCTGGTGCTCGACGCCACCGGGCCGGGAGCCACGTACAGCTGGCAGGACGGCTCCACCGACCCCACCTATCTGGTGACCGATGCCGGGTACTATTTCGTGATCATCGACAATGCGTGTGGAGCATTTTTCACGGATGTGCTGGTCGATCCTTTGGAACCACCCACCGTGGACCTTGGAGCGGACCAATCCATATGCTCCGGCGGCAGTGTTCTTCTCGATGCTTCCTACCCCGGTGCAGACTATTCATGGAGCGACGGCTCCACGGACCCCACGGTATCGATCGATCAGACCGGGACATGGTGGGTGGAGGTGAGCAATGCATGCGGTTCCGTGAGCGATACCGTGCTCGTGGAGGTACTGCCCGTTCCTGCTGTGGATCTCGGTCCTGACACCACGATCTGTGCCGGTCCCGGACTCCTTCTGGACGCGACATTCCCGGGTGCGACCTACCTGTGGCAGGACGGGTCCACCTCCGGTGTGTACGCTGTGAGCGCAGCGGGAGCGTATTCCGTGATGCTCACGACGCCCTGCGGTACGGTCTCGGACGACATCACCATTGGCGTTACCGATCTGCCTACCGTGGACCTGGGCGAGGACCTTTCACTATGCCCCGGAGAAACGGTCCTGTTGGATGCCACCTCTCCTGGAGCTACCTACTTGTGGAGCAATGGATCCACCCAGCCCACATTGCTCGTAAGCCAGGAAGGGAATTACACGGTCCAAGTATCGGTGCCGTGCGGGGCGGTCCTCTCCTCCGTATCCATAGCGTATGAACAATTGCCCAACGTCGTTCTGGGAAATGACACGACATTGTGTGAAGGAAGCGTGCTGCAGCTCGACGCGTCCATGCCATTGGCCGCTTATCTCTGGCAGGACGGATCTATTGGGCCGACCTATGCTGTTGCAGTGGCCGGACTTTATTGGGTTGATGTGAGCAATGCGTGTGGCTCGGACGCTGATAGCATCCAGGTAGCATTCATCCCGGTACCGGAGTTGGATCTGGGGCCGGATACCACGCTATGCGAATATGAAACACTCGCGTTGGATGCCAGCGTGACAAGCGCGAGCTATTTATGGAGCACAGGTGCTACGGGGCCGACCATAACGGTCCAGGATACAGGATGGTACTGGTTGGAGCTTTCCGTATCCTGTGGCACGTTGGTGGATTCCATTCGTGTGGATGTGCTGCCCAGCCCCCGGATCGAATTGCCTGCCGATACTGTTCTTTGCGATCCTCCAGTGCTGCTCCTGGAGGTTCCTGCTTCGGAGGCTACCTACGTTTGGCAGGATGGATCACAGGAGCCGTTCTACCTGGTCGGATCCACTGGCGTATATCAAGTGACCGTATCCAATCGATGCGATAGCGACCGGCATAGCATGGTGGTCAGTTCCATCGATTGTTCCTGTTCCATCCACGTTCCCAATGCGTTCACTCCGGATCAGGACGGGGTCAATGATATGTTCCTACCCTTGTTCGAATGTGACCTTGAACGGTACGAGCTTCACATTTTTAACCGTTGGGGGGAATTGATCGCCACGATCAAGGATCCGGTCAAAGGCTGGGATGGAACTTCCGGTGGTTCGATCGCGCAGGATGGCGTCTACGTGTACAAGGTGGATTACAAGGCCCCGGACCAGGGGACCAAGCACCTTTACGGTCACGTCACGCTGTTGCGTTGACTTAGGGTGCCTTTACCAGCTCAAGTCCCTGTTGCTTGAGCATCAGAGCATATTCGTTCCGGTATCCGTTCTCCGGGCCCGTCCGCACCATGTGGAATCCTACGTGCAGCCCATTGTTGCGGAGTGCATCGAAATGCTCCATGAAACTCGTACCATAGGTCCGAAGGGCCTGCAAGTAGTACATCGTTACATCGTAGCCCATGAACGCGTAATTGTCCACATCCGCTCCGAACCGTGCCCTGTAAGCTTTGGTGAAATCCAGAATACGAGGATCCCGAAAATCGATGAAGGACCCCGCGGCAAAAAGGAATCCCAATAGGTCCAGATCCGAGGATGCGACCGTCTCCATGGCCAACCAGCTTTCCATTCCCAC
>JAHEFL010000423.1 GCA_024640205.1 Flavobacteriales bacterium
GCCCCTTGGTCCAGCCATTGCCCGATCAGTGCGATCTGCGCCGGACTTAAGGGGTTCTGCGGTGGAGGCGGCATGCGGTCATCCGGGTCGCTGTCCGTGATCACATCCCACAGATCGCCATCCTGTACGATGCCACTTGCCATGAGCGATGTGTAGCTGGTGATCTGGATGTCATCGTTGTCATCCGTCGGCAGGTTGTGGCATCCGGGAATGGCGCAATTGCTGATGAGTATAGGCAGCACCTGCTGTTCGAAATACACAACGGAAGGGTCGCACGGAACATCGGTTCCACCGCCTGGTTCCTCCTCCACTGGCACGAGCGGTTCGAGCTGCGGCTCGTGCTTGCATGCCTGAAGTAGAAGAAGCGATGACGCCACCAGCATCATGCCTCGTGCAAAAGCCCTGATCTCCATTCCCGCTCCGAGTTGTTCCATTGGTGTTTGCATTGAACGCTAAACTACCCTGTCCTGGTCAAGGTTCCCCGGTTCATCCTGACGAAACCGGAAAAGAAGGGGACGAACCGGATCTTGTCGAGTGCAACCTTCATTTTCCATCATTGGCCGGGGTCCCGATCAGCCTCATTTCCAGAAGCCGACCCATGAGAACGATCGCATTCAAGCTGTTGTGGTAACGGTCCTGGTTCAATCGCATGATGCGTCCGAGCAGATACCGTGCATCCGTGCGCTTAAGAAGTTCAAGATCGCGGGGGTCCAAGGTGAGCATCTGGTCCATGGTCTTATTCTTTTGGGGTTCCACACCATGAAATTGACTTGGCGTTGGTCCTTTCAACGGATCGGATCGGACGGACCGGGAAATAAGGGGGATGGAACGGGTACTATGCCCTACCACCTGAAAGCCAGCGCTTGAACGCTGCGGAGCGTTCACTGCTCACGATCGCATCGGCATCATATGTCGGTAGCAGCACCACCTTGACCCTGCTCTTGCTGTACGCCAATAGTTCCTTGATACTATCGATCTGTACGATGAGTTGTCGGTTCAAGCGTATGAAGCGCTCAGGGTCCAATTGCTTTTCGAGCTTATCCAGGCTTTCATCCAGCGGCAGATCGCGGCCTTCCCTGGTGCGCAGAAAAGTGTTCTTCATCAAGGAATGGATGTAGGCGATCTCCGATGGTTCCACCACCTTGAAATGGTCGCCATAGCGGATCAGGAAGCGCCTGATCGGTGCAGCATGGGCATCGGCCCCCGCGGAACCTGACATGTTCGAATGATCCCGCACTGCGGATCCTTTTTCCATCCGCGCAATGGCTTCCTTCAATTCCTCAGCCCGGATCGGCTTCAGCAGATAGTCCACCGCATTCACACGGAATGCCTTCAGCGCATGCTCGTCGAATGCCGTGGTGAATATGACAGGACAAGAAACTTCCGCGCGTTTGAACACCTCGAAGCTGTCCCCATCGGCCAATTGCACATCGAACAAGGCCAGGTCAGGGGCGTCATGGTCTTTGAACCACTGGACCGCATCGGCCACCGTGGCCAGATCGGCCACGACCTCCATGGAAGGGTCGATCCCCTCCAGCAACTTGCGCAGGCGTTTGACAGCCACCTGTTCGTCCTCGATGATCAATACCCTCATGGCTCCGTGCGGATCAAAGGTATCCTCACCGTGAACCGATCCCGATCACGTTCCACCTCGATCGGTGTACTTAAGATCGAAGCATAGCGTTTCCGTATGGTATCCAAACCGAATCCCGTGGACCGCGGCGGGCTTAGTTTGGGACGTAGATCATTCCGTACCACAAGCTTGTCCCCTTCAGTGAACACCTCCACGACCAAGGGGATCCCGGCCGTCGCGGTATTATGCTTCAAGGCGTTCTCCACCAGCAACTGCAAGGTCATGGGCACCACCATGCAGGTACCATCCGTTGCACCGATGCTGACATCCAGAGCAATGGCCTTCCCGAAACGGATGCGTTCCAGGGAAAAGTAGGTATCGAGCAAGCGTAGTTCCTCCTCCAGCGTGATCAGATCACGATCGCGCACAAGCAGAATATTCCTGAAGAACAGGCTCAGGCGTTCCACGTGATCCACTGCCAGGTCAGTGTCCGTCACGATCAACTCCATCAACGTATTGAAGCTATTGAAGAGGAAATGAGGGTCCACCTGGCTGCGAAGGGCCTCCAACTGGAATCGCACCTTTTCGGATTCCATCCGTTCCCGTTCACGAAGCCGCCTGTCGTGGGCGCGCAGCAGGATGAATGCAAGAAATATCACTGCTGCGACAAAGAGAAATATGACCCACGGCAGGGCCCACCAGGGGGGGTCAATGGTGAATTCGAAGGTCGCCCACTCCGCATCCTCCATTTCCTCACCGGTGAAGGCCCGGACCATGAACCGGTAGCGACCCGGCGCCAGACCGGACCACGCGACCTCCCTATCGCGAGTGATCACGCTCCGCTCATCGTGTCCGGATAGGCGGACCTCGAAGCGCAGGGCTCCGGGATCGGCATAATGGATCCCTGAGTAGCGAAGGGTGATGTCATTCCGGTCATGTGGAAAGTGCATCGCTTCCTGCATCGCCAGAACCTCACTACCCGACTCAAGACCTGTGATCACCGTAGGTATGTGTGCGTCGAAGCGGTATGCAGTAGGTCGTATACGGACCACCCCTTTATTGCAGGCTAGCCAAAGC
>JAHEFL010000045.1 GCA_024640205.1 Flavobacteriales bacterium
AACCGTGTCGTTGGACCAGGTTGGAAGGGCATCATGGAGCGTAGGAAGCCGGAATGGATCATGAACATGATGTTGAACATCGATGTCATGCTTGAGACCGATCCAGAAGCCCAGAAAGGCTTGGAGGAATGTTTGGTACGGATGCCCAATCAGGGCCTTAGCAAGGATGATGGCAGGAATGTCCTTGAATTCATGCGTACCCTTTGAATAGAACACCTTAGCTCATACCCAATCACTAGATCCATGAAACGATCCCTCATTTACACCGGCACAACGCTGGGTCTCATCGCAGGAGCATTCCTGCTTATGAACAGCCTGCCTGGATGCCGACCCGGAACGACCAAAACGGCGGTGACCGGGGACGCCGGTAGCCGCGTTTATGTTAAGCCAGGTGCAAAGGACGAATTCTACAATTTCGTCAGTGGTGGCTTCAGCGGACAGCTTGCTGTTTACGGGTTACCATCAGGCCGACTTTTCCGCGAGATACCGGTATTCTCAGTCGATCCAGAGACCGGATGGGGATTCTCTGAGGAGAGCAAAGGCATGCTCACCACCAGCCATGGTTTCGTGCCTTGGGATGACAGCCATCACCCCGAGCTTTCTCAAACCGATGGCGTTCCTGATGGGAAATGGTGCTTCATAAACGGGAACAACACACCGCGGATCGCGTTGATCGATCTGGGAACATTCCGCACCCATAGTATCATTGAGATCCCGAACAGCGCGGGTAACCACTCCTCACCGTTCACCACGGGTAACAGCGAATACGTCATTGCGGGAACCCGTTTTAGCATACCCATGGGTGATGAGGCATCCCGTGATGTACCCATCACTTCCTACAAGGAGAACTTCAAGGGTACGGTATCGTTCATTCATCCGGAACCGGAAACGGGCAAAATGAGTATCGCGTTCCAGATCGTGACCCCGGGGGTGAACTTCGATCTGAGCCACGCTGGAAAAGGACCATCGGAAGGTTGGTTCTTCTTCAGCTGCTACAATACCGAGCAGGCTTATAGCTTGTTGGAGGTGAACGCGAGCCAACGCGACAAGGACTTCGTGATGGCAGTAAATTGGAAAATGGCGGAACAACTTGCCAAGGAGGGCAAGGGAAAGCGTGTGCCGGGCAAGCACCATTCGAATTGGTGGAACGACGAAACTCATTCCTCCGAGACCACGGTCTATGAGGATGTGCTCCAACTGGACCCCAAGGATCATCCTGGACTGTTGTACTTCATGCCTTGCCCTAAGTCACCTCATGGATGTGATGTGGACCCAACGGGGAATTATATCGTCGGTAGTGGAAAATTGGCGGCCCTGGTGCCCGTGTTCAAGTTCGACAAGATCCAAAAAGCCATTGCTGACAAGGATTATGAGGGGGAATTCATGGGTATTCCTGTGTTGAAATACGAGAGCGTACTTCATGGTGAGGTGAAGAAGCCGGGCCTCGGACCTTTGCATACCGAGTTCGACAATAAAGGCAATGCTTACACTTCGATGTTCGTGAGCAGTGAGATCGTCAAATGGAACGTGGAATCCTTGGAAGTTCTGGATCGCGTGCCTACCTATTACAGTATCGGTCACCTGTGCGTGCCTGGTGGAGATAGCAAGTCACCGTGGGGTAAATACGTGATCGCCTACAACAAGATCACCAAGGATCGGTATCTACCCACAGGTCCTGAATTGACGCAGTCTGCACAGTTGTACAGCATTGAAGGTGACAAGATGGAATTGCTATTGGACTTCCCAACAACCGGTGAGCCGCATTACGCACAGGCGATCCCTGCGGAATTGGTCACTCCCCGAGAAGTGAAATTCTTCAAGATCGAGGAGAACCAGCATCCTTTCGTTGCGAAAGGAGAGAAGGAAACGAAGATCGAGCGCAGGGGAAAGGAGGTTCATGTTTGGATGACGAGCATCCGTTCACACTTCGCTCCGGATAACATTGAAGGCATCAAGATCGGTGATGAGGTCTTTTTCCATGTGACCAACCTGGAACAAGATTGGGACGTTCCGCACGGTTTTGCGATCAAGGGCGCGATGAACGCTGAATTGCTCATCATGCCCGGAGAGACCCAGACCTTGAAATGGGTTCCGAACAGGGTAGGTGTAGTGCCATTCTACTGCACGGACTTCTGTTCCGCCCTTCACCAGGAGATGTCCGGCTATGCCAGGGTATCCCCGGCCAATAGCAATGTCCCATTGAGTGCTCGGACCGTATCCGTCGACGCAGAACTCTAGGGTTGAATTGACGTCTGATACGACCATCCGCCGTTCGACCGGTCCGCTTATTCGGGCCTGTCACGGCGGATGGTCATTTTTGCAGCCCATCCGATCAATATGAAACCGATCTCGAGAGTTATGATCGCCATTGCGGCGCTTGCGCTTCTGGCACTATTGTTCGTGCCAATATGGAGGATCGACCTGATGGCGCCGCAGTATCCAGAAGGACTGGTCATGCAGATCTACATTGATCACTTCGCGGGTGATACCGAAAAGATCAATGGATTGAACCACTATATCGGTATGTCATTGATCAAGGACGAGATGTTCCCTGAGTTCAAGTATCTGCGTAAAGTGGTCATGATCCTATCCGTCTTCGGGGTGTTGGCCGCGGTCTGGGGGAAACGGCAAGGGCTGTTCGCCGGATTGATCACGCTAAGCGCATTTGGCCTTTGGGCTTTGTACGATATGTGGAAATGGGGATACAGCTATGGCCACGACCTCGATCCGCGCGCAGCGATCAAGGTTGAGGGCATGGTGTATCAGCCCCCGCTCATCGGTCACAAGCAACTGCTGAACTTCGATGCATGGAGCACACCGGATATCGGTGGCTGGGTACTGTTCGTCGTTCTGGGTATGCTTGGGGTCGTGTATTTCCTTGAACTGCGCAAGGCGCGCCAACAAAGTGCATAGGATGATCGGAACAATAAGTCGTCTTCCATCCCTGTTGTTGATCATGATCAGCGGACTTGTCTCCTGTGGACAGACTTCGCCGTCCATCGATTTCGGCAAGGCAGAATGTGCCCATTGCAGGATGAACGTGGTTGACCGTCAGTTCGGTGCCGTGTTGATCACGCAGAAGGGTAGGCAGTACGTATTCGATGATCTTTCTTGCATGATCAACCATGTGGAAGCAGGAACGGTCGCGCGCTCTCAAGTGGCAGCTTGGTATGTCTGTGACCATGCGCACCCAGGCGTATTGATCGATGCGTTGAACGCATTCTATTTGAACGGTCCTTCTTTCCGAAGTCCGATGCGTGGGGACGTGGCGGCATTCGGCACCGAGGAGATCCGTGACCAGGCAGCCCATGAAGGTGACGTATCACTTGATTGGTCGGGTGTGGAGCAACTGTTCAAGAAGTAACTTTTCCGGATGATCCGGGCATTCGCACTGCTTCCATTGCTGCTGTCTTTCGGCGTATGCTCCGCCACGTCCTGGGAGTATGATGCCCATGGTGCAGAGCGGTTCAAGGATCTATTGCAACGAATAGCGATAGGGGACACCGTTCGGATCTCGGGTATCGTTCAGGAAGGGACCATCACGATCAATAGACCGGTTACGATCTGGGGGCGTGAAGGTGCGGTGATCGATGGTGGTGAAAAGGGGGAGGTGCTCGTCGTGCTTGCTGATGACGTGACCATTCGCGGACTGACCATTCGGGGCACGTTGGTGAGCAATCTGGAGGACTATGCCGGGATCAAAGTGAAGGAGTGCTACAGAACGGTCATCGCCGGGAATTTCATGGACCGATGTTTTTTTGCCATCTACCTCAGCGGAGCCCGGGACGCGTTGGTGGAGCACAACAGGGTGATCGGAGATGATTCCGTGGATGAGCGTATGGCCAACGGGATCCATTTATGGAAGTGCAACAATGCCACCATTCGTCACAATCTCTCGGAAAGGCATCGCGACGGTATCTATTTCGAGTTCGTAACGGACTCCCGGATACATGATAACGTGAGCCGTAATAATCTTCGATATGGCCTTCATTTCATGTTCTCGCATCGCGATACCTATGAGGATAATCTGTTCCTGAATAATGGTGCCGGTGTTGCAGTGATGTATTCGAAAGTGATCGAGATGCGTAGGAACAAATTCCTCAGCAACCGTGGTGCGAGCTCCTATGGCCTGTTGTTGAAGGAGATCAATGATGGCGAGATAACGGACAATGTATTCCGGGATAATACCACCGGGCTGATGGTGGACGGATGTAATCGGATACACGCGCAGCGGAATGAATTCCGTTACAATGGATGGGCCTTGAAACTATTCGCCAATGCGACGGCTTGCTCGTTCAGGAGCAATTCATTCCTGGGGAACACGTTCGATGTGAGCACGAACGGTGAACTCATGCTCAACGAAATGATGGGCAACTACTGGGACCGTTATGCCGGTTATGACCTCGATCGGGATGGCTTTGGGGATGTACCGCATAGGCCGCTCGGTTTCTTCACGTTGCTGGTCGAACGAATGCCATACGCCATGGTCTTTTCGCGAAGCCTGTTCGTATCGCTGCTCGATCGGGCCGAGCGACTTATACCATCCCTGTCACCCGAGGCCATGAAGGATGATCGTCCCTTGATGAGACCCCCGGATCCCAAAGATGGCACTGGCCGCAAGGATACGGTCACAATGAGCAATAGTGCCGGCTCGGGTTCTTCCTTTGGGAGCGGTAGCGGGATATCATATTGTTGGAGCCAACGCATTCGCTCCAAATCATGGTTAACCTTGGAGGCACATGTCTGAGGTGCGTATTCGTTTCGACAACGTAGGGAAGCGCTATGGAAGGCTATGGGCTCTCCGCGGCGCGGATCTGACCTTTGTCAAAGGCGAGGTGGTGATGTTGATCGGGCCCAATGCCAGTGGAAAGACCACGTTGATCAAGTGCCTTCTTGGTCTGGTGCGTAGCACCGAAGGAAGGATCAGTGTGGATGGGAAGGTCATTGGCAACGACCCGGGTTACAGGAGGTCCATCGGCTACATGCCACAGATCTCCCAATTTCCGACAGCATTGACCGTTGGCCAGTTGCTCGATATGATGAAGGATGTGCGCGGCCTGGATGACAGCGCACTTGACGATAGCTTGGTGGATGAACTCGGTATGCGAGCGCATATGGACAAACGACTTGGTACACTTTCCGGCGGCACTCGCCAGAAGGTGAGTGCCGTACTTGCATTTCGATCCCGCCCGCAGATCCTTGTAATGGATGAACCGACCGCCGGCCTTGATCCAATATCCGCACGCCGTGTGCTCAAGGAGGCAGGAGCCCTTCGTGATTCCGGTGGAACTGTGCTGATCACCTCGCATTTGATGGAAGAGGTGGAGTCCCTTGCTGATCGCGTTGCATATCTGGAGGACGGTCACCTTCGTTTCCTGCTGCCTGTGAAGGAGATCCTTGAGCTGACAGGTACCCAACGTCTCGCCAATGCCATACCAGCCATGCTCGGTGGACCTTTGAAAGAAGCGGATCCCGTTCATCATGTTTAAGGTGTTCAAATACACGTTGATCGATCTGGCTCGGAACCGATTCGTTCTCGGATATGCCTTGTTGATGCTTCTGGTGGCCCAGGGCTTGTTCGTGGTGGAAGGCGACCCCGCCAAGGCATTGATCAGCCTGGTCCAGGTTGTGCTCACCTTGGTCCCCTTGATCACATTGGTATTCACGGTGGTCTATCTCTACGATTCACTGGAATTCACCCAATTGCTTGCCGTTCAGCCTATTGGACGACGTTCCATCCTGGCAGGCCAGTTGCTGGCCCTGTCATCCGCACTGCTCGTTGCGCAGGCATTCGGTCTCGGATTGCCACTGTTGGTGCATACGCCCGATCTGCCGGCATTGATCCTTTCCTTGTCGGGTTCCGGTCTGGTTCTGGTCTTTGCAGCCTTGGGGGCGCTGATCGCACTGAAGCAGCGCGAAAAGGCTCGGGGGGTTGGTGTGGCCTTGTTCATTTGGTTCCTGTTCGTATTGGTTTACGACGCCCTATTAATGTGGCTCATGTTCGCGTTCAGCGATCATCCCATTGAGCCCTTGGTGGTGCCTCTGGCCGGAATTAACCCGGTTGACCTGGCGCGGATCATGGTCATGTTGCAGATCGACCTGGCGGCGATGATGGGATACAGCGGTGCGGTCTACAAGAACTTCTTCGGTAGCACGATCGGCATGGGCGTGGCAGGATCGATCCTTCTGCTATGGATCCTGATCCCAACGATGATCGCATTCCGCGTTTTCCAGCGTAAGGACCTGTGATCACGGGAGCACGTACCAACGAGAGCCAATGCGATAGAAGGGCATTTCTAAGAACCATGGCTAAGGGCGGTAACATTGGTCGTTCATGGTTCGGGATGAGAACGATCATTGGTGGGAATGAGCACGGTCATGTTCCCGTAGAATTAAGCGGACAAATTTGTCCCCATATAGAAATAATCACTTTTCCATGAAGACCCTTTTCACCCAATTCCGGCCATTGGCCTTCCTAGCGATACCCTTGTTCCTGGCTTGTGGACAGTCCAGTGAATCCGGGGCGAGCGCTGCGGTAACGCAGGAACCAGCTCCCGGCCAATCCGCGGTCGTGGATGAATTGAGCGAACCAACTGTTGTGGGCGTAGCCGTCAATTCCCCGGACCACAAGACTCTGGTCGCGGCGGTATTGCATGTGAAATACCAGGACGTGCTGTCCAACGCTGGCCCCTTCACTGTCTACGCTCCAACGGATGCAGCCTTTGCGGCTTTGCCTGAGGGGACCTTGGACAATTTGTTGAAGCCCGAGAATAAAGCGACCTTGGAGGATATACTGGAGTACCATGTGGCGATCGGGGTGATGAAGCCTGAGGGCATGGCCAATGGCCGGAAAGTGGGTATGGCCAACGGGGATAATACAGTGTTCTCGGTAGCAGAGGACGGTACCATCATGATCAACGACGCCAAGGTCCTGGGCACGGCACAAGCGAGCAATGGATTGGTCGTAGTGATCGACAAGGTGCTTTTGCCACCCAGCGAATAGAACGATCGTTCGGCACTGTTCCGAGGATGAATGGCCGAGCGGAATGGTGTAAAGTCAGCAAAGGCATCCCTTGAGGATGCCTTTGTTGTTCGTGGAGGACAATTCGGCCAGGACGCGGCGCCTATTGCGATCGGTCCTGTCTGCTCGGGGATCGTTCAAAACGTGGTGGATGATCGATCTTTGAACTGATCAGTGTCATGCGATCGATCTTGGAGATTTGGATCCCTCGTTCATCCAATACATAGGAACATGCCCCAAGAGACCGTTCTGGAAACCCCGAGTGCCATGTCCAAGTCCACAGCTAACAGTTTTACGAAGGAGGAGGTCCTCGCTGCGGCTCTGAAGTATTTTCAGAATGATGATCTGGCTGCCACCACATGGATCAACAAGTACGCGCTGAGGAACATGGAAGGCGAGCTTCTTGAGCGTACACCCGCGGATACGCATCAGCGCATGGCTCGTGAGTTCGCCCGCATCGAGCGCTCCTATGACCCACTACCCGCTGAGAAGTCAACATTGCTGTCCACCTACGGACAACAACGGAGATCCTTGGATGAAGAACGCATCTTCGAGCTCTTCGATGGCTTCCGTGATATTGTTCCACAAGGCAGCGTGATGGCTTCGCTTGGCGATAACAGTCGTTTGGCATCGCTGAGCAATTGCGTGGTCATCCCATCGCCATTCGATAGTTATGGTGGCATTTTCCGGAACGATCAACAGCTGGCCCAACTCTTCAAGCGCCGATGCGGTGTTGGCTTCGATCTCAGCACGCTCCGCCCGGAAGGTGCCGCGGTCAGCAATGCTGCGCGCACAAGTACCGGCGCAGTGTCGTTCATGGAACGATTCAGCAACACAACACGGGAAGTGGCACAGAAGGGAAGGAGGGGAGCGCTCATGCTGACCATGGATATCGCGCATCCCGATGTGGAGCAATTCATCAACATCAAACAAGACCTGACGAAGGTGACCGGAGCGAACATCAGCGTTCGGGTAAGCGACGAGTTCCTGCAAGCCGTGGAGGACGATGTCGAGTATTCACAACGGTGGCCGATCGATAGCAATACACCGAAGGTGACCAGGACCGTTCGTGCTCGCGAACTATGGGACAAGCTGATCACGTGTGCGCACAATAGTGCGGAGCCCGGTATCATTTTCTGGGATCGCCAGCATAAGTATTCGACTTCATCGGTCTATCCAGGATTCAAGAATGAAAGCACGAATCCTTGCGGTGAGATCGCCATGCAGGGTGGTGACAGCTGCCGCTTGATCGCGATCAACTTCTACTCCTTCGTCACCGATGGTTTCACGCCGAAGGCGCGCTTCGACCACGAGCGTCTGGCAAAGGTGACGTACGAAGCGCAGCGCTTGATGGATGATCTGGTGGACCTGGAACTGGAGGCTGTGGACCGGATCCTGGCGAAGATCGATAGCGATCCCGAGCCCGAAGTAGTGAAGCGCGTGGAGCGTGAGACATGGCAGCTCCTCAGTGATACAGGTCGGAAAGGGCGTCGTACCGGTCTTGGATTCACTGGCATGGGCGACGCACTTGCTGCGTTGAACCTGGCCTACGATAGCGATGCCGCCGTGGAAGCAGTGGAGCACATCATGCGGACCAAGTGCGAAGCGGAGTTCAACAGCAGTGTGGATCTGGCTATCGAGCGTGGCTCCTTCGTCGGTTACGATCCCGCAGTGGAGCGTACGTCCGAATTCACCTCCATGCTTTCGGCCGAGTTCCCGGAGCTGCATGCTCGGATGATGAAGCACGGTCGTCGCAACATCAGTATCAGCACGGTGGCGCCAACAGGTACATTGAGCTTGCTCACACGTACCAGCAGCGGCATAGAACCGGTATACATGCTCGGCTACACGCGTCGCCGCAAACTCGGACCCAATGCCGTCAAGGAACAAGTCAGCTTCACCGATGCCATGGGCGATCAGTGGGAGGAATTCACCGTGCACCACCCGCGCCTGGTGGATTGGATGAACGCCACCGGCAGGACCGATGCGCAAGAGAGCCCCTATGCGAACAGCACGGCCAGTGACATCGATTGGCAGCGCCGTGTGCGCTTGCAGGCCACCGTTCAGAAGTACACCACGCATAGCATCAGCAGCACGATAAACCT
>JAHEFL010000424.1 GCA_024640205.1 Flavobacteriales bacterium
AGGAGGCGCTGTGATCGTGCCTGTGAAGGTCACGGCACCATTCCCACTGGTCAAAGGATAGGCCTCACCCGCATCCTGGAAATTTTCGTTCTGGTTCCAATCCACCCAAACGACCACCTGGTCCTCCGGATATACATCCGGTCCATTGGTGACCGTGATCGGCAAGCTTGACCCAGCCGCAATGGACGTGCTTATCCCGGTGTAATCGACCACCGGTCCATCTGAACAAGCCGACGTATTATCTATCGTTCCGAACTGGACCCGGGCTATGTATTCATCACAGAGATCGGCGCTTGCAGCACAATATCCCGGAGCACACGCCGTGGCACTGACGCTCACCGAATACGCTCCCTGGGGGGTGGAGCCATCGTTCATCACCATCACCGGTATGTAGTATGTCCCGGGAGGCAATGAAGTGAAGGTCACGGTGCAGTCATCATTCTCCCCTTCGAGCAGGCCATCAACAATATCCGGACAATTCGGAGCCAGATTGATGAAGAAATTTTCGAATACGGACCCGGGTACGCAGTAATCCACAACAACATTCGTACAAACCGTGGTCGTGAATGCTTCCCAGACCATCGTGAACCCTGGAAGGTCCTCCGTGGCACCTGTATTATCACCTGTGAAGGTGATCGTAGCGCCGGCTGCAAGAGGCTGCGCAACAGCCCCGTCGCAATCATCATTGGGCGGAGGATCCGAACCACCGTATGCGCAGATCGTGAATTCAGAACTCACAGGGACCGGACTGGAATAAGTGTAGACCCTGATGTAATAGGTCGTCCCTATCGGACCGGTAATGTTGGCTGCTTCCAGGGTACTGTTCGGTGGGAATGTATTGTCCACACATCCGATGGAGGTGAGGTCCCCGCAATTGCCGGTGAAGACCTCCAGGACGGCATCATAATCATCCGTGCCAAGGACCTCCAGTATTGTACTCTCAGAGTTCGAGGTGAGAGTGAACCAGACATCGTCCGCGTCGGGCGATGTGAAGCCGTTGCAAAGGATCGGTGGCAATGATTCCGTCGCACCGGCAGTTGATACCACCACTGGTGCACAGGTACCGGAAACCGTAAGGACCTGGGCACTCGCACACTCATCCGGCAGACCACCACGGAAACCTTCGGTGACCGTATTCACGGTCGGGGCCATCGGTAGCGCACTTGTAAAACCAGATTGTTTTTGTGGCTGAGGCTTTGGCCCCTGTGCCAGGCCATCCACCCCAAGAAGCAGGGCAAAGGCCGCAATAGAAAGAGAAGCGTACGAATGTTTCATGTAATCTTGGGTTTGGTTGAGCACTCCACGAAAGGATTGGACAAACGTACCCATGACCTCGTCAATTCAACAGGCTTGGGAAATAAATCTGAAGTGCGCATGATCGCCATGGCGATACCCCACGTGCCACCCTTTTACATTTGGACATGATGAATACTTCATTGACAGGCAAGCATGCGCTGGTTTGCGGCAGTACGCAAGGGATCGGCAGGGCTATCGCGGAGGAGTTGGCGAAATGCGGGGCCCGTATAACCCTGCTGGCAAGAGATGCTGAACGCCTGAGTGCAGTGCTCAGCACTTTGGACCGCTCTGCAGGTCAGCATCACGGATCCATTGTATCCGATATGTCGGATACAATGGCCCTTTCACGGTCGATCCAGGATGCGCTGAAGGACGATCCCGTGGACATCCTGGTGAACAACACGGGTGGGCCACCGCCAGGCCCTGCGCACGAGGCGGATATTAACGCATTCGAATCCGCCTTCCGGCTTCATCTCCTCAGTTTTCAGACCCTTGTACGCCAGGTCGTACCGGGCATGAAAATTCGCAAACAGGGTCGCATCATCAACGTCATCAGTACCAGTGTGAAGCAGCCCCTGCCGAATTTGGGTGTGAGCAACACGATCCGCGGAGCGGTGGCGAATTGGAGCAAGACCCTTGCCAACGAGTTGGGGCCTTACGGCATTACAGTGAACAATGTGCTCCCGGGTGCAACTGAAACGGAACGCCTGGCCTCGATCATCCGGAACAAGGCGACCAAGTCCGAGGTGTCGGAGTCGGTGGCCATGGAGGAAATGAAAGCTGAAATTCCGCTGAGACGTTTTGCCCGGCCCGAGGAGATCGCATTTGCGGTCGTATTCCTGGCGGGGCCATCCGGATCGTACATCAACGGGATCAACCTCCCGGTTGATGGCGGACGAACGGCTTGCCTGTAACCGGGCGAGCAATTGATCCTGATACCGTGTGACCAGGCGATCACACCTGAAATGAGAAGAGGCGCTCACCGATCGGTGAGCGCCCCTTCCATTCGATAGCCTGTTCGTTACTTCACCATCAGGTGCTGCTCGGAGCGCACACCGTTTGCTGTGAGGCGAACGATGTAGTTTCCAGAAGCGATACCGCTCAGGTCAATGTTGTGGTTGGCGCCCTGTGCGAGCGACGTACGCTCGGTCCGGATCATACGACCCGTCACATCGATCACAGCGATCTCCGCCGTGGTATTCGCCCCATTGTACTGCAGGTTGAACACGCCGTTAGCGGGGTTCGGGAAAATGGACCAATCCAAATCGCTGGTGTTCTCCTCGATCCCAACGCCGGAACCGGACCCTTCGGTCACACAGATCTCGAAGTTGTGCTGGGGGGA
>JAHEFL010000425.1 GCA_024640205.1 Flavobacteriales bacterium
CAAACCGCTTACCGTACCACAAGTGGATCCCAGATCCGGGATCGTAAAAAAGGTCTCATCGGTGCAGAGCTCATAATACTGTTGCACATAGTCCATGGTCAGGTGCTGGACGAACTTGTAATCACCGGGTGCCAATCCCGTGAAGGTGTGGTAATACGGATCAGGGCCCTGCCCGTAGGAAAAATTACCGGAGAACACGATGCTCTCATCAAGGTCCCTGATCTCCACCATCACCTGGTCGCCGTGCCCTTCCGGTCCGAAAGCCACGAATACGCTTCCATTCGCACCACCGCTGCATGCACCATTGACCTGAAGGACGCTCACTGTCGGCCAATCCACCTCGTAGCCAACGGTCACCCAGAACGTTCCTGAACAACCCGTTCCATCCATGAAGGAGATCTCGGTTAACTCACCCGGTGGCTCAGGAATGCTGACCAACTGCAACTCGCTGCCTGAAATACTCATGTCGGTGATGGGCGCTGATCCATTAAAGCTGTAAGGCCCGGGGAATTCCGTCGGAACGATCATTCGGAAGAACGGTCCGGGGATCAGAAAGCCCTGGCACCACGTATCACCTTCGATGAACATGCTCTGCAGCCAGGGATCATGGTTGGTCGCGACAAGGTTCACATTGGCCGTGGCTTCATCCAGGTTCGCATCCGTGACCGTTACGGAATAAGCGCCCGCCATGACTCCTTCGATACTTGGCGTAGTGGCACCGGTGCTCCACATGTAGGAATATGGTCCCACGCCACCGCTGGCGTCCGCGAACAAGGCGCCGTTGCCATAAGAGCAGATCGGTTGCTCGAGCACCTGGATACTGACCGTTATTGCACTGACCACACCGGACAGAAGACCAAGGCATAGGCTAATGACCGAACGAAGGATCATAGGTTGGTGGGTTTAAGCTGCCAGGCAGCAGTTCGGATGTGGAGGATGGAGCGACGGGTTTGCATGTGGGTTCGGGTCGATCCATGCGTGCTGCTCGATCTAAAGACGTTCCGAGGTTCCATCGGTTGCGTGAAGCTACGCCGTATCCGTAACCGTTCCACCGCTTGATCGGGGTGGGTACCTTCGCCCTATCGATCGCGACCTCACATATGCCGCCGTGGACATCGGGTCCAATGCCGTTCGCCTGCTGGTAGGGGAGGTGATCGAGCGTGACGATCACCCGATCATCAAGAAACAGACGCTTGTTCGGGTACCGATCCGGTTGGGTGAAGAGGTGTTCGAAAGCGGTGTGATCACCAACGCGAAGCGCGATTACCTGATCAAAAGCCTGAAAGCCTTCCGGCTCCTGACCGAGGTGTACGGAGTGGAATACCTGCGGTGTTGTGCCACCAGCGCCATGCGCGAAGCCACCAACCGGGATGAAGTCCTGGACCGGGTGGAAATGGAGAGCGGGCTTCACATCGAAGTGATCGATGGAAGAGCTGAGGCCGACCTCATCGTTAACACGTTCTGGACCCAGGATCTGCTGAAGGATCGCAGCTACCTGTACATCGATGTGGGTGGAGGTAGCACGGAACTCACACTTTTGGACAAGGGGCATCGCATCAGCAGCGAGAGTTTCCCTATCGGAACGGTGCGCGGGCTGAAGGGCAAGGTGAACGAGCAAAGCTGGGCGGATCTTGCAGAATTCTTGGATCGATTGAAGGAACAGCATGGCAAGCTCCTGGCGATCGGGACCGGTGGGAACATCAACCGCATATTCAAGGAGAACGGCAATGTGTTCGGGCAGCCGCTGCACCGCGATGATATCCGCAAGCAACGCGACCGCATCTCGAGCTACTCCTTCGAGGACCGGGTGAAGGTCCTGCGCCTGCGTCCGGACCGTGCCGACGTGATCGTACCGGCGGCCGATATTTTCTTACGGGTGATGGAACTAGCCGAGATCGAAGAAGTGTTCGTGCCGAAAGTGGGCTTGGCTGATGGCATCATCTATGACCTCTACATGAAACAACACGGCAGGGTCCGCTATCCCCATTCGGAGCCGGTGTTGGAATAGGCCGTCGCCATGCGGAAGGCTTGTGCTGCCGCCCTCTTCGTTGGTATCGCCGTTCACGTCCAGGCCCAGCAGCCTTGGAGCATCGGTGCGCGAGGACAGTACGGTTTCCTTTGGCCTCATCGCCCCAGCAGTTGGATCCTGGTCGATGGGCATTGCGCAGCGATGGAGATGTTCCTGGAGCGCAGGGTACGCGGTGACCGGGCCTGGCATCACGACTACGGGATGCCGAGCTACGGGTTCGGATTGTTGTATACGGGCATGGCCAACCAGGAGCGCATCGGAGGTGCCGTACGTGTCCTGCCCTATCTCTTTCTGCCCCTGGCGAAAGGTGATCGCTCCGAGTTCGGCCTGCGGCTCGGTTGGGGCGTGGGTTATGTGATAAAGGCCTATGACCGAACGGAGAACACGAAACAGATCGCGATCGGTTCGCAGTGGAACACTGCCATCCAGCTCATGCCGGAGTACCGTTGGAACGCGGATCGATGGATGTTCACCACCGGGATCGGGATCGACCATTGGAGCAATGGTTCCGTGCAATTGCCCAACCTGGGCCTGAACCTCCTTTCGGTGAACTTGGGAGCGAGCTATCGCCTGCAGGACATGGTGCCGACCGATACGGTATCCGATGGA
>JAHEFL010000426.1 GCA_024640205.1 Flavobacteriales bacterium
TGGTTCGCACATGGCACCCGAGGACCCTACCCTGTCGATGACGCTGCAGGAGCGCGGCGCACCACGGCCCATACTCATGGACCATTTCTACCAACTCGTGATGTTGAGCGAGCGCTCCATACAGGATTGGATCGCATCCGAGGCGGAGGACCCGCGGGCGGACCCGAAGCGACTTCGGGCATGGGCTGATTCCCATTCGTACATCCTGAACCATGTGCAGCGTAGAGGCATGCTCAAAGCCATTTGAGGGGATGATGCCGATCGGCGGGCACGTGTATATTTGCGGCCCCTTACCGCGAAAGCGGGACCTGCCCAGGTGGTGAAATTGGTAGACACGCTACTTTGAGGGGGTAGTGGCCGAAAGGCTGTGCTGGTTCGAGTCCAGTCCTGGGCACTTGATGATCAAAAGCCCTGTCCGCCGTACGGCGGACGGGGCTTTTTCATGATCGACCGAGCCAAGCAAAGCTTGAGCGAGGGCGGGAATGAAAAAGTCCGAACGAGCGAAGCGAGTTGGGCTTGATCCACTTCACGGCTAAACCTGGTCCGGCGCAGCGTAGCGAAGTCGATCCAGTCCTGGGCACTGAAAGTGCCAACAATGCCTCAGCAATTGCTGAGGCTTTGTTATTCGCTGCGTGCAGCGGATAGGACTTGCGAGATGTTCACCTCGCGCGACCACCCGGAAATGCGGGAACCAAGGTCCTGCATGATCGACCTCATGATCCTTGCCCGACCCACCTCCGCTACCTTCGCCCACATGCCCAAGGGCCCCTTATCCGACCTGCTCGTGATCGAGACCGCCGCGGTGTTGGCGGGGCCAGCCGTGGGCATGTGCCTGGCCGAGCTGGGCGCACGGGTGGTGAAGGTGGAGAACAAGCGCGCCAAGGGTGATGTAACGCGGCAATGGAAACTACCCGTCGAGGATACCTCGTCCCCGGTGAGCGCTTACTTCAGCAGTGTGAACCACGGCAAGGAGCACCTGTTCCTGGACCTGAAGGACGAGGGTGATCGAGAGCGCTTCGACGCCTTGCTGGTCCAGACCGATGTGCTGATCACCAACCACCTCGCAGCAGATGCCGAAAAGCTCGGCCTGGCGCGCGAACGCTTGCGCAGCCTGAACCCCACGCTCATTCACGGCCATATCACGGGGTTCGCCGGAAAACCTGACCGACCTGCGTTCGACGTGGTGCTACAGGCGGAGACCGGATACATCAGCATGACGGGCAGTGACACCGACCATCCGGCTAAGCTCCCCATTGCGCTCGTGGACGTACTGGCAGCGCACCAATTGAAGGAAGGTATCCTGCTGGCCTTGCTGCAACGTGAGCGCAGTAAAAGGGGGGCGTACGTGGAGGTGGCGTTGGAGGAAGCCGCGCTCACCGGGCTCATCAACCAGGCCAGCAATTACCTGATGGCCGGCCATATCGCCGCGCCCATGGGTACGCTCCATCCGAACATCGCACCCTATGGGGAGACCTTCGTATGCTCGGATGGCGGTCGCATCATCCTCGCGGTGGGCAGCGATGCCCAGTTCAGTGCCTTGTGCGCGGCGCTCGATCAGGATGGACTGGCAAGCGATACCCGCTTCCTGCGTAATACCGACCGTGTGAAGCACCGCGCCGAGCTTGCCGCAGCGCTCGCACCGGCCATCGCCACCTGGCCTCGTGAAGCCTTGCTGAAGATCCTGATGGAGGCCGGGGTACCAAGCGGCGCGGTGTTGCGCATGGATGAAGTGATGGCAACACCCGCTGCGCAGGCCATGGTGGTGGAAGAGGTGATCGACGGCGTCGCCACGCGACGCATCCGGGGCAATGCCTTCCGGGTCAGTCCCCTGTAGCAGAGGTTTTCCTGCGCTCAGCACGCAGCGCGTCCTTGAGGATGGGCAACAACCGACGTGCTTCATCATCCGTGAGCCCCTTTCCGAAGACAACCCGCTTGCCGACATGCTCGAAGCCCAGCCGCTCTCCACCCACCACCCAGATGCTTTCGTTCCACTGGGTCTTCCAGGAGCTGGGGTCACGGTGGAGCAGACCCATCCGCTGGATGTTTTCCACGAAATAGGTGTTCGCCTTGCCATAGCCGAACAAGCTGTCCTTGATGGTCACGGAGCCATCCTTTACGCGCCAGAGCTCGAATCCCTTCAGTCGCCATAGGGTGGCCCTGCCGATCTTCAGCAGGAAATAAGCCCAGAAGGCAAGGAAGGCCAGCAGGTATTGTCGCAGCGGATCGCCAGGGGGAATTTCCGAGCGGGCATAAAGGATGTAGAGACCGCACAGCGACCAGGCGATGGTCCAGGTGACCAACAAGGCCTCCTTTGCTTTGGGGAGCCGTGCGCTGATGACCACGCTGGTCCTCCCTTCGCTCCGTTCGATGCTGACCCGTTCGCTCAGGTATTCCATCAGGCCTTCACTCCCGCCATCACCTCACGGTACAATTCCTCATAGCGGGGCAATACATGCTCCAGGTCGAAGCGCTTCGCCTGTTCGAATGCTCCCTGCCGGTATCGCTGTCTGCTCGCCTCATCCTTCAGGATCTCGAAGGCATTCTCCGCCATCGCCTTCACATCACCTACGCCGCTGAGCATGCCGCTGAGCCCATGGATGTTCACCTCCGGAAGGCCTCCGGTGTCCGAGCTGACG
>JAHEFL010000427.1 GCA_024640205.1 Flavobacteriales bacterium
GGCGCAGGCCCAGCCATCGCCGATGTCCACCAGGCCGGCGTTCTCCTCGCCGGCTTCGGCCAGCAATTTCGGACCGCTGCGCGGCAGGGTCTTCAGCTGCTTGATGGAGTTCTTGTAGGAGCAATGCTCGCTCCACATCGCGCTGTAGATGCTCAGTTCCGTGAAGTTGGGTTCGCGGCCCAGGATCGCCTGGATCTTCCCGTACTCTTCGGGCAGCAGGCCCAGTTTCTTCGCGGTATCGACACCGGCCGCAGCGGTATCGGGGTTGGTGGTGGTGGTGGTCGCCATGATCTGGGGCAAAGGTAGGATCGAGAGACTTGTCCGTCCGTCCCTTCGTCTATCACTTGATACGGGGCACGGCTACCTTCGCCGCTCCCTGAAGACGCGCTCCACGCATGCTGGGCATCCTGCTCGCCATAGGCTATACCGCACTGCTGCTCTACCTCATGCGGCGGATGACCTTTTTCGCATCCGTACCGGGCCTGCCGCTGCGCTGGGTGGGATGGCTATTCCTGCTGAAGATCGCGGCGGGCACCGCGCTGTGGGCGATCTACACCTACGTGTACACCGAGCGCATCCACGCGGATGTGTTCAAGTACTTCGATGACAGTGCGGTGATGTTCGATGCGCTGCGCGAACGGCCCGGCGATTTCCTGCGGATGCTCTTCAGCGTACACAACGACAACGCCTGGTTCGATGAGCGCTACTACAAGGTGATGAACCATTGGTACCGCGAGTACGAGAGCAACCTGCATAACGATGCGCACACCATCATCCGCTACAACGCGGTGGTACGCCTGTTCAGCTTCGGGGAGTTCCATGTGCATACCGTGTTCACGGCATTCCTTGCGCTTACGGGCATGGTGGGCCTGTACCGGGCGTTCGTGGCGCTGCTTCCGGGCCGGGAACGTGCCCTGATGTGCGCGGTCTTCCTGCTCCCGTCAGTGCTTTTCTGGGCCAGCGGTGTCATCAAGGAAAGCTTGCTCTTCTTCGGCCTTGGGCTGATGCTGTGGCAACTGGCCCGCATGCGCGCCGGGCGTATCCGGGCGCTGGGTCTACTGATCCTCGCGGGCTGCATGCTCCTTCTCTTCCACCTGAAGTTCTACGTGCTAGTGAGCCTGCTGCCCGCGCTGGCGATGATCGTACTTGCGCGCATAGCACCTGCTGTTCCCCTCGCATGGCGCACCGTGGTCGTACTCGTTGCCTTCGGTTTGCTCGGTTTGAACCTGCACTATTTCCTGCCCGGCTTCGATGTGCTGGAGACCATCGCCGTGAAGCAGCGGGATTTCATCGGACTGGCGCAGTCCACCAACTCCGGCAGCTTCGTGATGCCCACCCGATTGGATGCGGATCTCTGGAGCTTCGTGAAGCAAGCGCCCTACGCCCTCTACATCACCCTGCTCGGTCCGCTGGTGCACAAGGCACCGGGTGCGATGGGTTTGATCTCCGCGCTGGAGAATGCGGCACTGCTCGTTCTGTTGATCGCCTTCCTTCGGTACCGCGTGGCATGGAACAGGGTTGAACGCTCCGTCGTGGTCGCCTTGCTCTCGTACGTCACCCTGCTGGCCTGCGTCATCGGATGGACCACCCCGGTGATGGGCGCCATCGTGCGCTACCGCACCCCGCTCCTCCCCTTCCTGTTGATCATCGCGCTGCTGGTGTTCGACCACCACAAGGCACTCGCACGCTGGCCGCTCCTGAAACCCTTCCTCTCCGCATGAGGCATTCCGTGATCCTTCCGTTCCTCTGCGCGCTGCTATTCAGCGCGTGCTACCATTCCGAGACCGCCGACCTGGTAGTGCACAACGCGGTGCTCCACAGCATGGATGAAAGTGGCACGACCTATCAGGCCATGGCGATCCGCGAGGGCCGCATCGTGGAGCTGGGTGCGGAACGGCAGATCATGAACAAGTACAGCGCCGCGGAAGTGTTCGATGCGGAAGGGCGCACGATCTATCCGGGCTTCATCGACGGGCATTGCCACTTCCTGGGCTATGGATTGAACAAACAGAAGATCGACCTGATCGGTACCACGAGTTGGGAGGAGGTACTGGAGCGAACGGTGGCCTATGCGGAAGCGCATCCGGACAAGGCCTGGATCCTCGGCCGCGGCTGGGACCAGAACCTATGGGAAACGAAGGAATACCCCAACAAGAAGGATCTGGACCGGCTCTTTCCGGATCGCCCTGTTCTGTTGCAGCGGGTGGACGGTCACGCGGCCGTGGCCAACTCGGCGGCGTTGCACCACAGCGGCATCACGGCGAATACCCGGATCGCGGGCGGCGAGATCGTGGGGCACTTCACCACGGCGGATGGCGACCGATCATGGACGGACCCGGCTGCGGTGGATGAGATCGTACACATGGGCTATCCCTTCTGGGAACCGACGGGGCTATTGATCGACAATGCGGTGGAGATCTACCAGACCATTTTTGATGAAGCCGATGAAGCCACGAAACGCCAGGCCTTGCTGGATGCGCAGCGCGATTGCTTCGCGGTGGGCCTTACGATGGTCTGCGACGCGGGGTTGGACATCGGCACCATCGAACTGATCCGCACCATGCAGGAGGAAGGTGCGCTGAGCATGCGCGTGTACGCCATGGTGAGCGACCAGCCGGGGAACCTG
>JAHEFL010000428.1 GCA_024640205.1 Flavobacteriales bacterium
GGAACCCGGCCGATGTGGATCGCATGGCACTTCCACCTTGCCACACCATGTTCCAATTTTACGTAGCGGATGGAAAGCTGAGCTGCCAACTGTACCAGCGCAGTGCGGACACCTTCCTCGGTGTGCCCTTCAACATCGCGAGCTACGCCTTGCTTACCCTCATGATGGCGCAGGTCTGTGGTCTCAAGCCCGGTGAGTTCGTGCACACATTCGGGGATGTACACCTTTACAACGACCACATCGATCAGGCCAGATTGCAGCTCACGCGCGATCCTCGCCCCTTGCCGAAAATGGTGATCGACCCCGGTGTAACGGATCTGTTCGCCTTCCGCTTCGAGCATTTCGAGCTGAAGGACTATGATCCGCATCCTCACATCAAAGCCGCTGTATCGGTATGATCGTGAGCGCCATCGCCGCCGTGGCGGATAATGGCGTCATCGGGCGCGAGGGGGATCTGCCATGGCACCTGCCGGACGACATGAAGTTCTTCACGCGAACCACCAGGGGCCATCACATCATAACTGGGCGGAAGAACTACGAGAGCATTCCGGACAAGTACCGCCCACTGAAGGATCGCGTGAACATCGTGGTAACGCGCAACAGCACCTACGCAGCGCCTGGTGCGGTGGTGGCCGGTTCCTTGGAGGATGCACTGCTTCTCGCCAAGGAAGCGGGAGAAGAGGAGGTCTTCATCATCGGTGGTGGCCAGATCTATCGCGAAGCCGTGGAAAAAGACCTGGTGGACCGGAGCTACCTGACCTTGGTGCATGCCTCCATGCGAGGAGATACGTACTTCCCCACCCTCGACTCAAGTGACTGGCAGGAGACCTCGCGCAATTTCCATGAAGCCGATGATCTTCATGCGCATGCTTTCAGCATTGTGACGATGGAACGGGTGCGCTGAGATCCCATCCATTCCACGAACCGTTCATCCCAGCCCTTGCCGCTTATCACCTAAGCCGGTATCTGCATTAGGCGGTGCCCTAGCTTCGTTGCAGCCGGTCGTTGTCCACTGCACGATACGAGGGAGAACAGCGTATTGCGACCGGCCGGAATGGACGGCCCACCCTACCGGAACCCCGGGAAGGTGGCCGTTCATGTCCGAGGCGAACAACGACCATGGAATATTTCGAACGCACACCTGTCCGGTACCGGATCATCCTCATTACGGCGGGTGTGCTGGCAACCTTGTTCCTCTTCCAGGCTTACATGCGCTTCCAGGCATACAGCGACATGAAGGGGATGAGCACTTTCAATTGGTGGCGGGAAGCGCCGGTGCCCTATCTCAACTTCCTCTTCTGGGCGCTGCTGTGTCCCTTGGTTTATCGCATCCTGCTCCGCTGGCCGTTCTCCGATAGGCCGTTACTGCGCACCGTGGTGATCCACTTGGGCTGGGCGGTATTGATCGCGTCGGTCCATGAGGTCAGCACGTCCACCATCTACTACGCCATTCTCCAAAGCGTGGGTGAGTTCGATCTCTTCGACCCTTTCTATCGGACGCTCGCATACCAAGCGCTGGCACCGGCCATCTTCGGAAGGTTCATGGAGTACGGCGTGCTGATGGGTGTCCTGGTCGCGCTCGAGAACAACCGCTTGAGACGGGAGGAACACCAGCTGTTGCTCGAATTGCGGAACGAGCTTCAGGCCACCCAGCTCAATGCGCTCCAGAAACAGCTTCATCCCCACTTCCTGTTCAATACCCTGAACACGGTGAGCGCACTGATGGAGGAGAACATGAGCGCTGCGCGCACGGTATTGAGCCGGTTGGGGCAGTTGCTGCGCATCACACTGGACAAGGCCAAGCGGGATACGGTCACCCTGGATCGCGAGTTGGAATATATCGGCAACTACCTCGGTATCGAATCCGAACGCTTCAGGGACAGGCTGGAGGTGAAGTATGAGATCCCGGACGAATTGCGCGATGCGCATGTGCCCAGTATGGTGTTGCAGCCGCTCGTCGAGAATGCCATCAAGCACGGTCCGGAAGCCGTGGATGGTCGCGTGATCATCACCATCCAGGCAAGTACGCACGACGACAGACTGGTATTGAAGGTCACGGACAACGGAAAGGGATGCAGCGATGTCAATAAAGCCATGAGTAATGGTGGCATAGGTCTGCGCAATGTGCGCGACCGGGTGAACCTGCTGTATGGCGATCACGCCGGGTTCAGCATCGCCTCACCCCAGCAGAACGGATTCCATGTGACCGTCTCCTTCCCGCTGGACAGGACCCCGTACAAAACAAGACGAAACCGTCATGAAACAGATACGCACGATCATCGTTGACGATGAACCGGCTGCGCGATCACGCATCGCAAGGCTTCTCGGACAGGATCCGGAGATCGAGGTCATTGACGAATGCCGCAATGGCCACGAGGCCACCGAAGCGGTTCACAAGTTGAGGCCTGACCTCCTCTTCCTGGATGTGCAGATGCCCGGCATGGACGGCTTCCAGGTGATGGATCAACTGAAGCCCTTGAAGGGAAGCGGACTGATGCCCTTCGTTGTTTTTGTCACGGCACACGATCAGTACGCCTTGAAAGCCTTCAACGTGAACGCTGTGGACTACCTGCTCAAACCATACGACGATGAACGCTTCCATACTTCACTGGAGAAGGCAAAGA
>JAHEFL010000429.1 GCA_024640205.1 Flavobacteriales bacterium
TGAGAGCGACCTCCTGTTCAAGGATAGCTATGAAGAGGAAGTGTGATCGACCTGGATCGGGTATCAAATCCTTTGGAACACTTCACTTACCGTTCGGTCCGTTGATGTCCGCGTAACCGCATCATGGCCAAACGTCCTTCCAAGCGCAAGAAGAAAGCTTCCGGCGGAGGAGCCCCCTGGCTGAAGGTGGTCCTCATCGCCGGGACCGTGATGCTCATCGCCTTCTTCGGCCTGATGCAGACGGTGCGCTCCGGTGTGTTCGGCCCCTTGCCCAGCGAGGAGGAACTGCGATCCATACAGCATGAGCAGGCGACGCTGGTGCTGGGGAACGACGGCAGCGTCATCGGCAAGCTTTTCGCGCAGGACCGGACGAACGTATCCTACGACGACCTGCCGCGCCATCTCATCGATGCCCTGGTGAGCACGGAGGATGCCCGCTTCTTCCAGCATGAGGGAGTGGATGGACGCAGCTATGTGCGGGTCTTCTTCCGCACCTTGCTCGGGGGTGATAAGAGCGGTGGTGGCGGCAGTACGATCTCGCAGCAGATCGTGAAGAACCTGTACGGAAGGCAGCGCCATGGCCTGCTCACCATCCCGGTGAACAAGATGAAGGAGGCGTTGGTAGCACAGCGACTGGAACGGGTGATGAGCAAGAACGATGTGCTCGTGCTCTACTTCAACTCGGTGCCGTTCGGCGAGAACACGTATGGGATCGAAAGCGCGGCCCAGCGCTTTTTCAGCAAACCGGCGAAGCGGCTCAGCGTGGAAGAAGGCGCGTTGTTGGTGGGCATGCTCAAGGCCAACACGACGTACAATCCCAGGCTTCATCCCGATAAGTCGCGGGGCAGGCGCGATCAGGTCCTTGCGCTCATGCAGCAGCGTGGTCACCTCACCGAGGCACGTAAGGATAGCTTGCAGGCCCTACCGATCGCCTTGCGATACAGTGGTGGTGATGCCTACGATGTGTATGGCTACTTCAACCAGCATGTCGCCAGCGAAGCGCGTGCGATCCTGAAGGCGCTTGGTGATGACCATGACCTGGAGAAGGACGGCCTGCGCATCCACACCACGCTGGACCCCGCCTTGCAACGTGCTGCGCATGATGCGGCCCGGGAACAACTGTCCGCCATGCAACCGAAATTGGACAAGGAACTTCAGCGACGAAAGGCGCGGGTGGCTTGGGAGAAGAGTGCAGGGAAAAAGGGTGGCACGGCTTGGAAGGTGAACGAAAGCAAGCCCCGCGAAGTGGTATCGCATGAGGGTAGGCGGGTGATGGAGCTCAGTTACCGCGACAGCCTATGGCACTACCACAGCATGCTGAACGCGGCGGTACTGATGATGGATCCATCCAGCGGAGCGGTGCGCGCCTGGGTGGGTGGCAACGATCATCGCTTCCTGCCCTTTGATCTGGTGACCGCGAAACGCTCGGTGGCAAGCACCATCAAACCCGTGGTCTATGCGGCCGCCATCGAAAGCGGCATGCAGCCGTGTGACTACCTGGATAATTCCAAAAAGACCTACGGCGAGTTCGACGATTGGTCGCCGGACAATTTCGACCGGGACACGCTGGAAGGACAGGTGGCACTTTGGTACGCCCTTGCGAAAAGCATGAACCGCCCTACGGTGGATCTGTACTTCCGCACTGGGCAGGACACGCTGCAGCGCACGTTCAAGGCGCTTGGTCTACCCACGAAGAATTTGGACAAACCGGCCGCGGCATTGGGTGCGTCGAGCATTTCCCTACGGGAACTGGTGCCAGCCTATGGCGCGTTCGCCATGCGCGGTAGGCGCGTGATGCCGCGCCTGATCGAGAAGATCACCGATGCACAGGGCAAGGTGCTTTACAAGACAAAGGCTGGCAAACCCATACAAGCCATTACCGCTTCCACGGCGGAAACGGTGACCGCCATCCTGCAACGCGCCATCGACCAGGGGACCGGCACGGCCATCCGCAGCCGATTCGGTATCCGGGCTCCACTGGCCGGCAAGACCGGCACCTCGCAGGATTACAGCGATGCCTGGTTCGTGGCTTACACGCCGGGCCTGGTGGTGGGTACCTGGGTGGGTGCTTTCGATCCATCGGTCCACTTCCAGGGTAGCAATGGCACAGGGACACAACTCGCGTTGCCCATCGCCGGTCGCATTTTGAAGCAGATCGAAGGCAACGGGGAGTGGCGCAGGAAATACCTGTATCCCTTCCATACCGATCCGGAGCATCCGATCGACCTGGAGTGTGATCCGCGTCATGAGGGCAGTGGTCTCGAGCGGTTCATTGATGACCTCTTCGGCCCCCGCAAGGATCGCGACGAGCAGGCCGATAGCTCGAAGAAGGACCTCAACTTCTTTGAGCGGCTGTTCAAGAAAAAGGAGTAGGTCGATCAGCCGAAGGCCTGCATGTCGCAGAGCTTCCGGTACTGGCCACCAGCCTCGTACAGTTCGGTGTGCGTACCCCGCTCGATGATGCGCCCTTGTTGCATCACGCAGATCTCGTCGCAGTGCTGGATGGTGCTGAGCCGATGCGCGATGACCAGGCTGGTGCGTCCTTCCAGCATCTTGTAAAGCGCCTCCTGCACCAGTCGTTCACTCTCGGTGTCCAGCGCGCTCGTGGCCTCGTCCAGGATAAG
>JAHEFL010000430.1 GCA_024640205.1 Flavobacteriales bacterium
CGCATACGTGCGGCATATCCCGATCTGGTCCAGTATCCGGCTGGAGAAGGCAAGGTGAAACTGGCGGCCGGTTGGATGATCGAGCGCGCGGGTTGGAAAGGATATCGTGACAACGACCATGGCGTACATGATCGGCAAGCTTTGGTACTGGTGAACCATGGCAATGCCAGTGGATCCGCGCTCCTCGAATTGAGCGAACGGATCATCTTGAGCATTCGAGAGCGGTTCGGCGTGGAACTCGAACGAGAGGTGAACATCATTTGAAGCGTATCTGCATTCCAATACAGGGGTCATCGGGGCCCCGATCCCGTCGTTCAGATGGCATGGATCCTCGATCTTTGGGGGAATGAGGATCAGGAGTGACTTCGCGATCGCGTTGATCGGTGCCATGGTGGCGTTGACCGCTTGCCGCAAGGACCCGATGGAGGAACCGTATATGCCAGGGGGCAACGGCCTCACACCGTTCGTTCTTGACATACCGTGGTGGGCCATCGACAGCATCAACCCTGCTTTGATCCCCCAGGGCGACGAACTCACGGTGGAAGGCATCGCCTTGGGCAGAAGGCTGTTCTATGAAAAGGCGCTGTCGGATGACTACTCGCTATCCTGTGGTTCCTGCCATTTGCAGGAAAATGCCTTCACCGATCCGTCCAGATTCTCCGTTGGCACCGATGGTAGCATGGGTTCGCGGAACGCAATGACGATCCAGAACGCTGTGGCGGAGCATTTCTTTTTCTGGGACGGGCGTGCTGAAAGTCTCGAGGCACAGGCATTCGGTCCGGTGGTGAACCCGATAGAAATGCGGAACACCTGGCCTGTGGTCGTGGACAGACTTCAACAACATCCTGACTATCCCGCCCTGTTCGAACAAGTATTCGGGACATCCACGATCGACAGTGTCAAGGTGGTGCAGGCCATTGCACAGTTCGAACGGACCTTGCTCACCTTCGACTCCCCTTTTGACCGCTACGAATACGGAGGTGAAATCGGTGCTTTGACCGAGGCGCAGGTACGGGGTCGGGAACTCTTCCTCGGCGAAGCGCAATGCGGGAATTGCCATGGACCACCGCTCTTCCTGAACCATGCCCTGAACAACATCGGGCTCGAGGTGCTCACAAGTGACGATGGTCTTGCCGGAATTACCGGGAACTCCGAGGATAGAGGCCGGTTCAAGACCACGACCCTGCGGAACATCGCGGTCAGCGGGCCATACATGCACGATGGTCGTTACGAGACGCTCGCCGAAGTGGTTGACTTTTACGCCGACAGTGTGGACCTGACCACGCCGAATCTGGATGAACACATGTTCGCATGGCTCGCTGGCGAGATCGATCTGGATCCACAGGAGCGTGCCGATCTTGTCGCGTTCATGGAAGCCCTCACGGACCAAGACTTCCTTTCCAATCCTGCTTTTAGTGATCCCAACTGATATCCGGCCTACGAAATGACCGGACGTTGGGAAGCTTACTTGCGGATGACAACAGACATTCCTGCCCGATGAAAAGAACTCACCTCCTCTTTCGTGCCGCACTCCTTCTTGTAATTCCTTTCAACGTTCAGGCCCAGCAACAGCTGACTTTGCGGGATGCCATTCTGAAAGCCGGCACCGAATTGGCCCCTGATCGATTGAAGGGATTGCAATGGATCGAAGGTGATCAGGCGTACAGCTATGTAAAGGACGATGTGCTGATGCGTGGGACTCTCGGCAAGAGCATGGACATGGCCCTTGTGGATCTCGCCGCGCTCAATGCGGCCCTTACCGATAGCGTAAAGCTCAAGGGGATCCCTTCCCTCACGTGGGAGAGCCCTAGCAAATTCCGATACATGCACAATGGCAGCGTATATGTTCATGATCTGGATGATGGGATCACGACATCCCGAATGATGATGCTGGCGGGTGCATCGGATCACGATACGGAGACCAACACGGGGCGAGTTGCCTTTACCGTGGAGGACGACCTGTTCATCGGCATGCCCGGTGGTGGCAAAGCCTTGCGGGTCACGAATGACGGTGGGAACGGGATCGTGAACGGCAAGAGCGTGCATCGGCAGGAGTATGGGATCACGAAAGGAACCTTCTGGAGCGGGCAAGGGAACCTGCTCGCCTTCTATCGCATGGACGAGTCCATGGTCACTACCTACCCGTTGGAGGACCTTGGGACCAAGCCCAGCACCTTCACTCCCATCCGCTACCCTATGGCCGGACAGGCGAGCCACCATGTCACGATCGGGATCTATGATGTGCGTACGCGATCAACGGTAATGCTTGCGACCGGAGAGCCCTTGGATCAATACCTGACCAACATCTCCTGGTCCGCGGATGAACGCCATGTGCATGTCGTGCACCTGGACCGCAGGACCGAGAACCTGCGTCTTGTGCGATACGATGCTTCGACGGGCGAGCCGGTCGCCACCCTGCTCACGGAACATGATGACCGGTATCTGGAACCGGAGCATCCCGCGGAATTCCTGGAGACGCGGAAAGGCCAGTATGTGTGGTGGAGCGAACGGGACGGGTGGCAGCATCTTTACCTCTATGACCAGGTCAAGGGTGCCATCCGGCAGCTCACGAAGGGACCCTGGGTCGTGAAGGAGGTGCTTGGCATGAACACCAAGGAG
>JAHEFL010000431.1 GCA_024640205.1 Flavobacteriales bacterium
GGGTATACAGCCCGCGGTAAGCCGAGGCGATCCGGGTACTATCGTAGCGCGCACGCGCTGCCATGGCGATGTGATCATGATCCCAATCATGTTCCAAAGCTGTTCGAAGAGCCTTCGCCAATTCCTCCACGCGCTTGGGTTCAACAAGGATCCCGTTGGAACCATCCACCTGCTCCGGTATTCCACCGACCCGGAATGCGACCACGGGAGTACCACAAAGAAGCGATTCCGAGATGGTGTTCGGGAGATTCTCCGCCAAGGATGGCAACACGAACAGGTCGGCAGCCGCGAAATACTGCGCCACCTCCTCCTGCGAATGCACGAACCCGGTCTCCATCAGCTTCCGACCGGGGATCTCGAACCCACCACTTCGGCCGAGACAGACCAAGGTGACATCATTGGGAATGTCCTCCAAGGCTTTCACCAGATACTTCATCCCCTTACGTGGATTCCCCACATCCAAGGCGTTGAACAACAGGACCCGTTGATCAACAGGCAAGCCCAGCCGTTCCCTGGCTTTGTTGCGGTCCATGGAACGGAAACGGGAGGTGTCGAAACCGTTCGGGATGACCGTGCATGGTCGGTCCTTCATCAGTGTGCTCGCTGAAGCACACGTGGCCAACCACTGCGACGGCGCCACCAGCTGCAAGCGATCCATGGGAACGTTCAACAACGCATCCCGCTTGTACCGCCACCAAGGGACGGCTTGATCCAACTCCCGCAACTGGGGACAAATCTCACATGACCGCCTGTATCCCGTGCAGGAATCCGCATGATGACAACCTCCGGTGAACGGATACATGTCGTGCATGGTCCAGACGATACGGGCTTTGCACCTGGTGAAGAAGTCCCGGTAGTCCAAAAGCCCGAAGCTGACCCAATGCAGATGCACCACGTCGGCTTGCTGGACCAAGGGATGGTCCAATACGGAGAACCAGCTGTACGGCAGGCTGAAGATCTCAAGGTCGTGCGGTCGGCCTTGCAGATGGCGGTTGTTCGGCTGGTTATTGCGATCAGGAACGAGCTCCAACGACTCCAGTACACGCCGGAACTTGTAGTTCAACTTGTTCCACCACGCAGCACCACCCAACTCGAACGGGCGGATCACAGTATGGCGCGGAATGTCCTTCCTGTTGTTGGTCAGCGTCAGGAGATCCGAGACCACTCCTTGAGCCAATAAGGCCACATGCAGGTTGATCGCCGCCGTGGCCGCGCCTCCCATGTCGCTCGTGCTCAAATGGACCACCCGCATCAGCTCACATATTTCGACAGTTCGTTGCGGAATTCGGTCACATCCCAGTCACGCACCAGCGTGCGATCGAACGCGAAACGTGGAGATCGGGCATGCGCGATACCGGGGTTGTTCGCAGCGGCATGGATGAATCCAGCCTCTTCCACCGAGCGGATCGTGATATCATTGAAGTCCGATGGTGTCCCGAAGGGATAGGCGAAACGCGTCACGGGTATGTCCAACATGGCTTCCAAGTCGGCCCTGGAACCGAAAACCTCCTCCCGTTGATCATCCTCGTCAAGTCTCGCAAGCGACGGGTGCAATCGCGTATGGGCACCGATGACGACCGATGAGGACCGTGCGAACGCACGTAACTCATCCACGGTCATGGGCAGATGCGTCGCTCTCGCTTCCGGCGAACCCAGACGCTTGCGAAGATCCGTGAGCACATCGTCCCTCTCCTGCGACTTCATTCCCCTGAGGGTGATCAATAGCGCCTCATATTCCTCTTGCAATGCTCCCATCGGGATGGTCTCTTTCGCGTTCCATTCAAGGACCAGGTCCTTTACCCTGAACTCGAAAGAAGGAGGAAGTGCCGGATTCCGGAGGATCAACCGCTCCACCTCATCCCACCAGTACTCCCGACCCGATCCGATGTATGCGGAACTCACATAGAACAAGGCTTGCAGACCGTGTTTCTCCAAGATGGGCCGCGCGATCACGTGATTATCCGCGTACCCGTCATCAAAGGTGATGAACACCGAATTCCGGGGAAAGCGTTGCTGCCCGACCAGATAATGGTCGAACTCCTCCACGCTCAGCACCCGATGGTTCTCCTTGATGTATGCCAGTTGGCTGTCGAAATGATCCGGTGTAACGGCCAACAACTGAGGATCCGTGGGAAGATCGATGACGCGATGATACAGTAGCACCAGGCAATTGCCATGGAGCAAGCTGTCCCGTTCCAGGCGGTACTTCTTCACCGCCGGCCACAATAGGGACTTCACCTTAGACCCGAATGGCATGGATATCCAATTGCATGTCCATGTCCGCAGCTTCGAGGCCGGCGAACGGATGCTTGTGATGCACCCCGATCCGATGGAGATAATATCGGAACCCGCAGCGTTCCAACAGCTCCAGGATCTTGTGCAACTCCTGAGGTTTGCCCGGGAACGAGTGGTATTCCACGTAGAGGTATTTCACGCGCCCCAGTTCCTCGGCACAATCCAGTATCACTTCGGTCTCCGCTCCTTCAATATCGATCTTGAGCAGGTCGATCGAAGCATATTTCCGCAGTTCATCCTTGAGTCTTACTGAGGGGATTGTCACCGCATTCTCCTCACGCAGGATCGAGCCGCCATCGGAGCCCTCCTTCCCAAAGGGAACA
>JAHEFL010000432.1 GCA_024640205.1 Flavobacteriales bacterium
CAGTAAGAAGGAAGCCCGCCCCGTAAGGCGGGCTTCACCATTCAGCATTGGAACGATGAGATAAGCTCACTGTTGGGCAGGCTATTTACGCTGCCCGTCCAGGTTATATACCAGTACCAGATGGATCGTGGAATTGAGTTCCATGAGGTCAGCACCGTTCGCGGATCCTGGTCGTTGGATCGTTTGGTAGAGGTACCCGAACAGGATACTGAACGGCTTGGTGAATTGGTATCCCAGAAGAGTTGATATCCTGTTCTGCTGAATAAAGTCCAGTTGTGTGCTGTTCCCGAAGTTGAGGAACACTTCATCGTAAAAATTGAACGAGACTACGCCCGGTTCGTTCTGATCATGATCGCCCAACGGTACACTCAGCCAGACCCTGTACCGGAACCGGTTCTGATACGCATACCCGTTGAAATCTCCCACTTCCGGATCACTGGGTGAGGCTGAAACCTTAGCGAGAAAGCGTTCCTCCATCCGGAAGCGATGAGTGATCCGGGTCCTTCCGATCCGTTGACCGACCTGGACCTGCTGGAACAGATTATTTTCCCAGGATCCGAAAGGAATGGGATATCCGCCATACGGATAGTTATAGTAGTAGCTGTATCCCAATGTGAACATCACATCGGGATTCAAGTGATAATTCACTGCAGGACGGAGCAGCAGTTGTTGCCAGGATGCACCCAGTTCCGCGCGCCGGATGTGGAATTCGGTATGGAAACTCCACCGTGAATGAAACCGATGATCACCCCAATGGGAGACCCACAGGTTCGCGTTCGGGTCGTTCACTCGCATGGTCTGGCAGAGAGCCGGCTGAACAAGCAAGGAACCAACGACGAGCAAAGTCGAAGTGCAGGTATTCATCCGCACCAAACTAGGGTTTGTGCCGGATACGGATACTCTCTTGAGAATTAGTCGGAGGCACGGACGAGTCTGATCACCTGGGATCCAACCTTGAAGAAGTAAATGCCTGAGCGGAACCCTGCCTTTCCAATTATGATCGGAGAGGCTGAACGGATGGGGTCGCTGAGCGATCTGCCGAGCGCATCGAATATTTCGACCGTGAACACTTGATCATTTTCCGCACTGAACTCCCATACATCGGGCATATCCCGGACAAGGATGGCTTGATCATCCCGTTCACTTCCACTTTCGATCGAATTGCTTGAACTGCCGCATGGAACGTAGAATGGGAATTCCATCAATGCAGGAAGTCCCCATACCACTTGTGAAGTCGGTCCGTGGATATTCCCATATACCGCAAGACCATGGAACAATTGCCCGCCTGTAGGTTCCTGGTCGGGTATGAAGGACATCGAATACGCTCCAGGCTCGAGGCAGATCGTGTCCGCATCCCATTGGATCATACCCGTGAGTTCCATGCTCCCGTTCATGACCTCCACGATATTCTCATCGTAGATGGTCCAACTGAAGGTGCCTACTGCAAGTCCGCCACCTGTATTCATCAGTTCGATGATGAGCGGAGCACAAGGTGGCGGTGGGCATAGGTCCAATTCAAGATCCCATGTGCACGCCAGATCGCTTGTGAATCCGGTCCAGAGTTCGAGCGATCCCATGAAGGGCTCGGTAGGGATCATGACGTCGTCCAAGACCCTTAGGATATGCCAGCCCTCCGCACCGATACCAAAGAAATTGACGGTTTCCTTTGCCAGCGTATCCCCTTGCATGTTGAACAGGATGAAATTGGGATAGTCGAATACCCCACTACCGCTATTGGTCACATGCACTACGATGGCCGTATCCGTGAACGCGTGCCATTGGATGCTCTCAATGCCAAGCGCATCACAGGAGTTGCCACCACCGGTCACGATGAACGAATGCTGTGGCAAGGGTGAGAGATCCCCAACGGCCTGTCCATCGATCACGATCGTATAGGATCCCGCATCGAGGGTGCCCAGGGGTATGATCTCAGTATGCGGCACGATAACAGTGGCCCCGCCAGGGTCGGCAGCGGATATGGCAATGGTCACGGTATTACCCACCACCGAGGCCGAAGCACTCACCACATACGCCCCGGTACTCGATAACCCACCGACCAGGTGGATGCTGATCGCATCTTGTTCGGTGGGTGCGACCGGCTCTACTACGATCTGATCCACATAGAAATAGGTCTGGGCCCTTGCCTGAAGGGCCAAGCATGATATCACGGCAAGCAATGGAGCATATTTCATGGTCACGAGTATTCTCCCAATGGACGCAATTCATTCCGTCCGCGATGCCTGACCCGGGGCCTAAAGCGCACCGATAACTGCTGCCACGGCAAAGCCGAGGAGCAGTAAGATGAAGTAAATGGTCAACAACAAAGCCATCTTCAGCACGGTCCACCCCCATTTTTGACCGTACACGGTATGCATGGCCCAGGCCAGGTAGCCAATGAGAAAGATCGGCAGGACCAATTCGAATGGGCCGGGGTCCAGGAAAAGACCGGTGACCAACCGCAAACCTGTACCAATGAAGGCTACGGTATGGAAATACAATGTGAAGACCAGATGCTCCGTGAAGTACCGATCTGAGCCTCTGTACAGTAAGAACAGAAGCAATGCGAACAGCGGTAATAGTACGAACATAAGCTTGCTGAATGCTGAGAATATGCGT
>JAHEFL010000433.1 GCA_024640205.1 Flavobacteriales bacterium
GTCCAGTTGGAGGCATCATAACAATCGGACAAGGGTGGTGGAGGTGGAGGCGGGCATGCCGTCACCACGAAGTCGGTGATCACCACAGGCGTCTCGAAGCCATCAGCGAATTTCGAGGAGTAGATGAAGCACAACTCATCACCCGCCGTCACCGATATGGTCTCCGCTCCGCTCGAGGTACCGAAAGGCGGGGGATCGATCGAGGTCAGTTCGGTGGCCACTCCGTTCAGGCAATATCCGAAGCGGTCGATCAGCGGGTTGAAGAACGGCCCACCATCGATCGACCAGCTGAAGCTCAGGTCGCCCGTGCTCGGGATCGTGATGCACGCGGTCTCCGTGCCATCGCTGGCGTTACAATCCAATTCGTCCAGGTCCGTGCCCTGGAAGTCCGTGTCGTTGGTGATCGTGATGTCCGTCCCCGTGATCGTTACCGTTCCTGTACTGTTCGCCGTGTTGATCGTCCAGTTGGAGGCATCGTAGCAATCGGTCAGCTGAGCGCTCATCGGGAGTGACGCCATCGCTGAAAAGACAAAGGCTAGTATGTTGAACCGCATAGTCATGTAGGAATGATTTTCGAAAGAGATCGTTCGGTACTGGCGGGCAAAGCTATACCGCGCATTATAAGTATTGGATTAATTTTGTTCATCTTTCCATAACCTTAAGGAATATCATGCACGATATCAGACATCTCCAACACTTCGTTGCGATCATGGAACATGCCAGTATCAGTGAAGCTGCAGCCCGGGTCCATATAAGCCAGCCAGCGCTGACAAAAAGCCTGCAGCGCCTTGAGGGATCGCTTGGTGCCAGCCTGTTCGACCGATCCAATGGGATGACCCCGACACCGCTCGCGGATCATCTCTTCCAAAAATGCAAGGACCTCGTTAATCGGTTCGACGACCTGAAGGTCGAGACCGTTCATTTCCTGGGGAGTGACCATGGAGCTCTTCGGATAGGAGCGGGCCCGCTCATGGCGGAACTTTTGGTGATCCCCTCCATCAACTCGTTGCTGAACGACCGCCCCAAAGCTTCCATCATTATGGAGGTACAGAACTACCAGATCCTTCCGGACATGCTCCGGGCTCGTTCATTGGATATGATCATTGCTGATGTTTCGGAACTTCGGAACCAACCGGATCTGGACATCATCCCAATTCCGAAGATGCCTCTGATATGGGTCTGCCGAAAAGATCATCCGTTGGCCTCCGTAGCACGCCCGAAGACCTCAAGCATGTATGATCATTCATTCGCGATACCGCGCCCGGCAGGGTGGGGATTGGATTGGCTGCGGCAGAACATGCCCCGCGAACTTCGAGGCAAAAAGGAACCCGAACAATTCGTTTCGGTATCGAGCAATCACCTGAGTACCTTATACAGGGTCGTACTGAATAGCAATGCGATAACGGTATTGACCAGATCCTTGCTGGAGGTCATACCGGAACGGGACAAGTTCCACATCCTTCCGATAAAGGCACCGGCGCCCTATTCAAATGCGGGCATTGTTCTCCTTAAGGAAAGGAGCCTGAGCCCGATCGGGAAAGCTCTTCTGAAAGAAATAAAGGAACATATGCGGGTCCTGTAGGTCCATGTATATATGAACCATGGTGATGGGATCGGCGGTCCGGCGAGGAGTAACGGGCTGGATGCCCTTAGTTCGAACAGTTCTTTGATCACTGGCCGGATAAGTGACCCAATAAATCTTGTTCATGGGAGTGTATGCCGGAACTTGGACGATGTGGCATGGTGTAGGCTCGCAGCAGTAGGCATAGTGTATGAGATAACGCGTATCGAAACCGATGGTTGAACGGTGACGGTTATCGATCATGCCCTGGCCACCCCCGATCAATCGTACCCCGATCGGCCATCCACGACAACTAATAGCGGCGCTATGGAATACCACTGAATCCGATGGTCAACAGGTAATTCCAACCTGCATGCGACCCGGTCAGAGGCATTAGATCCGCTGGTAGCTCCACCATACCGTTCGGTAAAAGCGCATGGTCATACGAGCACTGGAAATAAGTCGCTCCGATCGTTAATCCTATGCAACCGGGTGCGTCCTTTTTCACCCGCCTACGCCAACCTGCGCTGATCACCGGGTTCACTGATGTTCGGTAGAAAAGCTGCACCATTCGCAGATCGCTCCGGACACCGCTGGTGTCCAGTTCAAGTACTACCGGAATGTCCATACCCAGCAGCACCCGCGCTCCGCCGTAAACCACGAATTGGTTGCGCATATCGCGGTGCAGTTGGCGGACCATACCAGCCCCCAATGCCACACGATCACCGAATAGGGCCGGGGCAGCGAAAGGATTTCCCGGCCCCGAACTCTCCGCTCCGCCGATCTCATAACTGAACGAACCGCGCACACTCCAACCCCTCTCGATACGCCGATCCATCCCCATGCCAAGTTGGAACCAACCCGACAGATCGATGGCGGCATGGGCGTCTGGTCCGGTCCGAACGGCAACCAGCTCACTGCTGCCGGAACCCAGGTACATGTCAAGCACCCATTTTGGTGCGACGGCACTGCTGTCCTGAGCGACCACGCGCGATATGGTCAAGATCAAGAGCGGGAGTGCGAACCTGCGCGACATGACCAAAGTTCAGC
>JAHEFL010000434.1 GCA_024640205.1 Flavobacteriales bacterium
GGATCCGGCGCATGATCAAAAGCAATGCCCCGTTGGCCGAAGACTATCGATATGGGTTCCATTACGACCTACCCTGTCACACGGATCGGTCGGCCTTCCCGGCACCCGATGCGTCAGAGTTACAGCGCCAGGTGGAGCTTCGCACATTGGCGCACCAAGCAATGGAACAGGTGCTGGAGCCACATGAGGATACCGAAGCGATCCGGATCTGGCCCCATCACTTCGATAGTGGTTCGCTCATCACCTTGACCCGCCTGCCCAATGGGACGCCCCTTTCGACCATTGGCTTGGGGCTCGCCATACCGGATGACATGGTAGGATCGCATTATCTGTATGTGAGCCCTTGGCATGCTGATGGGACGGCGGATACGACCGATCTTCCCGAATTGAGTGAAGGGCGTTGGTCAACCACGGAGTGGAAAGGCGCCTTGCTGGATGCGGAGGACCTGGATCCGGAGCGGGCCGTGCGCTTTTTCAAAGAAGCTTCTGAAGCGCTCCTCGAGCCTGTCAGGCATTGAGTGCTTCCACCAGGCGATCGATATCCATGGTCGAATTGTAGTAGTGGATCCCGATACGGATCCCCTGGCCGCGCAACGCCACCTGCACGCCTTTTTCCTTCAATCCAGCGAGCAATTCCTCGTCCCCTTCTATCATGAGGATCCCGGCACGACCGATCGGGTCCCGACCGTTCAGGATCTTCACACCCGCATCATCCAGTCGATCCACAGCATACGTGAACAGGCCAATCACCCGTTCCGTGATCGCTGTGATCCCGATGCGTTCCATTCGTTCCAGTGCATGAGCGAGCCTGACAAGGGCTACTGGATCATTGTGCCCTCCAGTGATGGCAGGTACGGGATCTACTAACGACCGCTCCTTGATCTCGTTCGAAGCCGCTTCGGATATGTACATGAACCCGTTCCCGAATCCAGCCAGCGGCCATTTATATCCGCTCGCTCCCAGAATGTCAATGCCCATGGCTTCGACATCGATAGGTAGGCTCCCCCAGGACTGTGTCGCGTCGATCACCGTCAGGATCCCATTTTCCCTGCAGATCGCCGTGATGGATGAAAGGTCGACCGAGTAGCCCGTTCTCCATTGGACATGGCTGACGGCAAGGATATCAGGTCTTTCACGCATCAAGGTCGCTTCAAGGGCTTTCTTAGGGATCGTGCCATCAACTCCGGGTCGGAACCACACTATTTCGTGATCACCGCGTTCGAAGGGTGCATGCAGTGTGGGATAGTCACCCTCGACAAGAAGGACCCTACTTCTATGCTTCAAGAGCGCTGTTAGTTGGGCCATACCCACGCTGAATCCAGGGACAAGTGCCACACCTCGAACAGCGCCCCCGATCGAATCAGCCACAGAACGACGCACCGGCTCATGACCGCCCGTCATCCAATATTGAAAACGCCTGGAACCTTCGGTCATCAAGCGGATCTGTTCCCGGTGTGCCTCTTCCGCCGTGGAAGACGCGATCAGGCCACAGGAAGAGGTGTCCAGATAGGTCATTTCTGACAAGGCCGGATGATCTATTCGCAGACTTTGCCAGTCAACTGATCTATCAACTCCAGATCCACTGTTCATGGACCAAAGGTCGCCAGCGTGGTCATATCATGCTCAATATGCTTTCCCTGCTGGCCTTTTTCAGCCTGGAAGTGCGATCCCACAGTGTAGGATAAATTTGGGATCGTGACCAAGGAAAAGGAGAGGCGGAATGCACCAGAAGATCGGAACGAACCGGATCTCAACGAACTGGTCCGGTCTTACACGGATGAGCTTTTAAGGTTCACACTGACTAGGGTCAAGGATCCTGAGATCGCTGAGGACCTGGTTCAGATCACCTTCATCTCCGCATGGCAGGGCCGGGATCGTTTTGCCGGGAAGAGCAGCCCAAGGACCTGGCTCTTCTCCATCCTGAAGAACAAGATCGCGGACCATTACAGGAAGAGTTACCGGGACCCCGTGGTACATAAGGATCATGATGAGTTGATCGATCGATTCGATGGGGACGGTCATTGGATGACCGAACATAGGCCCACGGATTGGCTGGTCCTTGGACCGGATCGGGAGGATCTGATGCATCAGGGGCTTGCACATTGCCTCGACCATTTGCCGGTACACTGGCGTGCTGTGATAGAGCTGAAATACTTGAGGAATTCGGCTCCGGAGATCATTTGTCAGGAGCTTGGTATCACACCGACGAACTACTGGCAACAGATACATCGTGCCAAGGTCCGTTTACGGGACTGTATTACGCAGCGCTTAAAGAATCCCCAATAACGAACCCTATGAGCCTTTCGCATACCTTGATGCTATCCTGCAAGAAAGCAGCCGAACTGGTCGATAAACGATCCGTGATGCCGCTGAATATTGCGCAGCGTGTGAAGCTGTGGATGCATCTGAAAGCCTGTGCGGGTTGCAGGTTCTTTGACCTCCAGGGGGCGCAGATCGACAGAAGCCTTGGATCTCGGCCGAGCGGACAGGTCATCATCGATCAGGACCTGCTCATGAACAGGATCATTGAATCGTTGGGATCCAGCAACGATCGGTAATGTCACTTCTTCGTTCAGACTACTTATGGCCCTGACGTGAGTGTTCCTCCT
>JAHEFL010000435.1 GCA_024640205.1 Flavobacteriales bacterium
ATCGACAATGCGGTGGAGATCTTCCAGACCATCTTCGACGAAGCGGACGAAGCCACCAAGCGCCAGGCCTTGCTGGATGCGCAGCGCGACTGCTTCGCCGTGGGCCTGACGATGGTCTGCGACGCGGGGTTGGACATCGGCACCATCGAACTGATCCGCACCATGCAGGAGGAAGGTGCGCTGAGCATGCGCGTGTACGCCATGGTGAGCGACCAGCCGGGGAACCTGGAGCATTTCGCTGGAACGGGACCGATCCTTACCGATCGCCTGTTCGTGCGCAGCGTGAAGGTGTATGCCGATGGTGCCATGGGCTCGCACGGTGCGCTGCTGCGGGCTCCTTACCAGGACCGGCCCGGCCACCACGGCCTGCAACTCGCCTCACGCGAACACTTCGCGGAAGTGGCCCGGTGGTGCCATGCCAACGGATTCCAGATGAACACGCACTGCATCGGTGACAGCGCGAACGCTTTATTGCTCGATGTCTATTCAGAGGTCCTCGGTGGAACCAATGACCTGCGCTGGCGGATCGAGCACGCGCAGGTCGTAGCACCGGAGGACCGGCCGAAGTTCGCTGCCTTCAGCATCATCCCCAGCGTGCAGCCTACCCATGCCACCAGCGATGGGCCATGGGCGGAAACGCGCCTTGGACCCGAACGCATAACGAATGCCTATGCCTACGAGGAACTACGGCAGCAGATCGGGATGCTCGCCCTGGGAACGGATTTCCCGGTGGAAGGGATCGATCCCCTGCAGACCTTCCGCTCGGCGGTGCTGCGGCGCTCGGCGGACGGATGGCCGGAGGAAGGCTACCAGATGGAGAATGCGCTGAGCCGTGAGGATGCGGTGCGGGGCATGACGATCTGGAACGCCGTTGCATCGTTCACGGAGGGCGATGTGGGCAGCCTGGAGGTGGGCAAACGCGCGGACTTCGTGGTGCTGGACAGGGATCTCCTCACTGTCGATGCAGTGGCACTGGGCAAGGCCAGGGTGCTAAGAACATTCGTGAACGGGGAACGGGTGTTCCAGTGAAATAGGAAACCCATTCAGGTACGGATCCAGCCCAGTAGAGGAATGAACCGAACGTTACCTCCATGTTACCTTCGTGGTCCCGGAAGTTCCTGTTCAGAATGAGGCCCGGTCCATCCATCGAACCTTTCAAATGAAGTCAACTTTCCATTCCGGTCGTACAGTTCTTTCAGCACTGGTCCTCTTCGCCACCCATGTCGCATCAGGGCAGAACGAGAACCTGCCCACGGAGTGGTACGTGAACGGGACGACCCATCAGCTGACGCTCGGCGACCAGCCGGTGGAAGGCTTCTACCGCAAGGACGTGATCCGGAACATCAGCCTGCAGTTCAACCAACCGAACTACTGGCAGGAACTGATCGCGAACGACCTGACGAACACCCGCATCCTGGCCACGCTCACCGTGGACGGAGTGATGTACGACAGCGTAGGCGTACGCTTCAAGGGTGGCACCAGCCAGGCCATCGACTCCACGAGCAAGCGCTCCTTCAACATCAGCACGGACCACTACCGTCCGGAGCAAAAGGTGATGGGCTACAACACGCTGCTACTGGACAACTGGTCCAACGATGCAAGCGCACTCCGACAGGTGATGTACTCTGACATCATCCGCGACCACGTGCCGGTGGCGAAGGCGAATTTCTCCCAGCTCACCATCAACGGGGTGAGCTTTGGCGTATACACCAACATCCAGCAGACCAACTCGCCCTACCTGCGGGAATGGTTCCCGACGAACAACGGAAGTCTCTGGCGCGCGGAGCGGCCCGATGGCCTGGATGTGGGATTCTGGGGCGATGGCACCGCCGGCATGAACTACCTGGGTATGGACACGGCGATCTACCAGCTGTTCTACACCCTGGAACGGAGCGAGCAGAACCAGCCCTGGGATCACCTTGTGCGTGTGATCGACAAACTGAACAACACGCCGCAGGCCGTGCTGTACGACTCGCTGGAACTTTACATGAACGTGGACCGCGCGCTGTGGTTCCTCGCCACGGAGATCGCTTTCGGCGACCGCGACAGTTACGTGCGGAAGGGAAAGAACGATTACCTCCTCTACCAGGAATCGCAGGGAGACCGCATGCAGGTGATGGAGGTCGACGGCCGGAGCACCATGCAGATGGGCGATGTGGGATGGAGCGCTTTCCACAGTGCGAGCGACCCTGCCTATCCCTTGCTGAACAAACTCCTGGCCGTGCCCCAACTGCGTCAGCGCTACCTGGCGCACATGCGCACGCTCATCACGGAAAAATTGGACGTGACCGCGTTCGAGGCGCTGCAGGATGAGTACATGGCACTGATCGATCAGGCGGTGCAAGCGGACAACAAGAAGCTGTTCACCTATGCGCAGTACCTGAGCGAGAACCAGGAGCTGTTGCAGTTCATCAGTGAGCATCGCGATTCCCTGCTGAACGAAGCCGAGGTGGTGCAGGTGGCGCCGACCATCAGCATGGTGGAGCAGCGGGTCAACGGCTTTCTGTGGGGTATCCCCTACGCGGACCAGGCCGTGGACATCCGGGCGAACGTGTCCTCCACCAGCGGCATCCAGTCCGTGAACCTGTATTACTGCGCCGGCATGA
>JAHEFL010000436.1 GCA_024640205.1 Flavobacteriales bacterium
CGGTGTTCGTGAACGGTACGCGCGTGGCGCAGCGGATCGAGGTGCCGCACCGAAGGACTCCGCGCGCGATCACGTTGCACTTGCTGCCCGGCACCAACCACCTGGTGATGCATGCGGAGAACGAAGGGAGCGAAGCGCCCAACACGGCAGGCCTCGTGGTGCGCGCACGGGGACGCAAGCATCGCTTGGTGCTGCGCTCTACCATGAACCACAGCGGTGGCCTGGTCATCGAGCGCGGTCCGTGATTTAGCGCGATCCCTTACTGCTGCACAAAGCGGAGCACGGATCGCCGCCCATCGGCATGGGTGGCCCGCAGGAGATAGCTACCCGATGATCCAGGTGCCTCGATCGTTCGAGTGTTCCCCCCGTACTGCGCGATCAACCTTCCGGTCGCGTCGAGTAACTCGATGCCTTGCAATGGGGTGTTGCTTTCCACCCGGATGGGACCGCCGTTGCCGGGGTTGGGGTACAGCGTCAACGTGGCTGTTGCGGTTCCTTCTTCCATCCCGTTCGTGAGCTGGCAGAGGGACAACAGTTCATGGATCTGCAGGTCCACGGTCTCCCCGCTCAGCTCGAAGGAGAGCAGGATCCAGCCCATGGCGCCGCCCTGTCGGTAGGCGATGTACAGGCTGTCCACCTCCCACGGCCCGATGAACCCGAAGCCGCCGTAGTCGCCGAGATAGAGTTCATCCGCCAGCTGCCATTCGAAGTCCCCGCTGCAGTCCAGTGGCTCTCCGAAGGCATGGTACTTGGGTCGTTGCGCGAATCCGGAGGTCATGTCCATGCACACCTCCACGTTGTCATCCAGGAAGTCGAGCATCGCGAAGTTGGGTGCATCCACCTCCGGCGCACCGCGGTATAACCGCGCCCAGCCATCCATGAAGTCGTCGCAATCGAATTCCAGATCGGCGGAGTCGGCACTGAACGAAGTCGTGAGTGAAAGGTCGATTCCCACCTGGTAGGCCATGGTACCGTCCGGCACCTCACCCGCCAGCAACTGTGCGCGGAGATGCGTGAACGGTAAGAGGAGGGTGAGCGCAAGGAGTAGGAATGATCTCATGGGGTGCTGGGTGTTGTATACCATGTTGGACAAGTGTTGACCGCGGTTCGTTGCCCTGTCCCGATAAGATCCGTGATATCTGATGGCCTAAGGGCCCTTCGATCGGGAGCTGTTGATGGTATGAAACAACGTTTCAGCGGTCCCTTATCGTTATTCTTTTGACCGCAGGCGTGGATGCGCCTTCGTGACGACCATCATCCGTCCTTAGACTTTGGGCAGATTACATTGGCAGCCTTAACTGAAACCATCATGTGGCGTGCCCTTCCCATTTTAACTCTCCTGATCCTCGCGGCCTGCCAGTCGCCAGCTCCCGAGACCAGCGCACCAACAGCGGTCACCAGCGTACCGGACCGCACTGTGCTGCCTGTGGCCACACCTCCCTTCCAGGGCTCCGTTGGGCAAACGATTGCCGAGAGCGAGGCCAACTATCCGGCGCCGTTGAAGGCACCGCCAGGTGCGCCCAACGTGCTGCTGGTGTTATTGGACGATGTGGGCTTCGGCATGAGCAACACCTTCGGGGGCTTGACTGAAACGCCCACGCTGGATCGCCTCTCGGACCAGGGCCTGCGCTACAACCGGTTCCATACCACGGCGCTTTGCAGTCCGACGCGGGCCGCGCTTCTTACGGGCAGGAACCACCACAGCGTGGGTACCGGCGTGATCATTGAAATGGGGACGGGATTCCCGGGGTACACCGGCATCATCCCGAACACCACAGCTGGTTTGCCGGAGATCCTGCGGCAGAACGGCTACGCCACCGCCGCCTTCGGGAAGTGGCACAACACACCGGATAACGAGATCACCCCTTCAGGTCCTTTCGATCGCTGGCCAACAGGCAGCACCATCGGCTTCGAATATTTCTACGGCTTCATGAACGGGGAGACGCACCAGTACTACCCGGTACTCTACCGGAACACCACGCCCGTACCCCAGCCGAAAACCTACGAGCAGGGCTACCACTTCACCGAGGATATGACGGATGAGACGATCGCCTACATCGATCGGGTGAACGCCACTGCTCCGGATAAACCCTGGTTCGTGTATTACAGCACTGGGGCGATCCACGCTCCTCACCATTGTCCGAAGGACTACCGGGAGAAGTACAAAGGCAAGTTCGCCATGGGTTGGGATGGGTTCCGTGAGCAGGTCTTCGCCCGGCAGAAGAAAATGGGGGTGATCCCCGCGGACGCCAAGTTGACTCATCGGCCTGAACAGATACCGGCGTGGGAGGACCAGAGTCCCGAAGCAAAACGGGTGTACGAACGATTGATGGAGAACTACGCTGGTTTCCTGGAACACACGGATGTGCAGGTCGGCCGGGTGATCGATGCGCTGGAGGCGAACGGGGAATTGGAGAATACCCTTGTGATCTACATCGTGGGCGACAACGGTGCCAGTGCGGAAGGTGGTTTGGAGGGCACCGTGAACGAGGTCGCCAGCCTGAACGGTATCCAACTCGGCATACAAGGATTGCTGGACAAGTTTGACGAGATCGGTGGTCCTGAGACCGAGCCGCACGTGCCAGTGGGTTG
>JAHEFL010000437.1 GCA_024640205.1 Flavobacteriales bacterium
GCATCCTGCGGGACATCTCCTCCGTTGAAGAGGCGAAGGAACAGGTGCAGCAGCACGTGGCCAAGCTGAACGCGCTGTATGAGAGCAGTGACCACCTTTTTTGGACGGTCGATAGGCGCATCGCATTGACCTCCTTCAATCGTGGTTATGCGGACATGATCGAACGCCTGTACGGAAAGCGTCCCGAATTGAACCGCGACCCGGAACGCCCCAGGAAACTGTTCGCTCCACAGCATTATCATGACTTCTGGCGCACCAAATACGAAACGGCCTTCTCCGGAACACCGGTCCGTTTCGAAACGGACCTGGCGGACAAGAACGGTGACCGAGTATGCAACGAGATCTTCCTCAGCCCGGTGTTCAATGGCGATGGAAGCGTTGACGAAGTGTTCGGCGTGGGTCATGAGATCACGGAGCAGAGGAGCGCACAGGAAGCCGTGCGCGCTCAGGGCGCCCGCCTGAAGGCCATCTTCGAGAACGCCGCGAACATGATGATCTGGACCATGGATGGCGACCTGAGGATCACCCAGTGCAACGACCACTTTGTGCGGACCGCGATGGACGCGTTCGATGGACCCGTGGGCGTGGGCGATCTGTTCGGCGATGTGCTTTCCGCCCAGGTCGCCGGGGGAAGGAGCAAGAGCGTGCTGACACGATTCGCAAAGGCACTACGAGGCGAGGCTCAGCAGTTCGAGGTCGAGTTCACGAACGCTTTCTCAGGAACGCTCTGGATGGAGATGTTCCTGAATCCGATCGTGCAGGAGGAACGTGTTGCCGAGATATCTTGTTTGGCCTATGATATTTCGGATAAAAAGGACGCTCAGCGGAAACTTCTGGAGAACCTATACGAAAAGGAGGTGCTGTTGAAGGAGGTACACCATCGCGTGAAGAACAACCTGCAGATCATCAGCAGCATTCTCAGTCTTCAGAGCGATCATGTGAACGACGATCCGCGCGTGCTGGAAATGCTCAAGGACAGCGAGGGGAGGATCCGCAGCATGTCCTTCATCCATGAAAGCCTCTATCAGAACAAGTATTTCAGTTCCGTTGACCTGGCGGAGTACATCCGGGGCCTTTCACAGAATCTGTTGATGAGCTATGGGCACGGTAATGTGCGGCTGGAGCACGACCTGGAGCCGGTGGACCTCGGGCTTGATCAGGCTATCCCTTGTGGCCTGGCCTTGAACGAATTGATCACGAACGCGTTGAAGCACGCGTTTCCCGAAGGTCGGAAAGGGACCGTGAAACTGGTGCTCCGACGGAAGGATGATACGGTCCACCTGCGTGTTGAGGACGATGGCGTAGGCATGCCGGTGGGCTTTGACCTGGTACGCGACGCGAACCTGGGACTGGAACTCGTTAGCACCCTGATGGAGCAACTTGATGGCGCTTTCACCGTTGAACACGGTAATGGGGCCCGGTATTTGCTTACATTTGGGTTGATCCAGTAAGAGCTTAGGCTGTAATGGCGCAGACGAACGTGCTTGTGGTGGAGGACGAGAGCATCGTCAGCAAGGATATCCAGCATAGCCTGAAACGATTGGGCTATAATGTGATAGGTGCTGCGGCTACCGGTGAGATGGCGGTGGAGCTTGCTTTGGAACGCACTCCGGACATCATCCTCATGGACATCATGTTGAAGGGTGAAATGAACGGCATTGAGGCGGCCGGCAAGATCAGGGAAGAGACCAACATACCCGTGATCTTCCTTACCGCCTATGCCGACGAAAGCACCCTGAACAAGGCGAAGGTCACCCAACCGTACGGATACATCATCAAGCCGTTCAAGGAGATCGACATCCACACGTCGATCGAAATGGCGCTGTACAAGCACAAAAAGGAGACCGAGGTGCTCAAGGAACGCGACCTGCTGTTCTCGTTGGTGGAGAACAAGGAGAGCGGGAACGATATCATGTTCGTCAAGAGCAACTCGAGGCTCGTCAAGTTGCGTCTGAGCGATATCTATTTTGTGGAAGCGCTGAAGGACTATGTCGTGATCAACGCGCTGAACACGAGGTACACAGTGCACAGTACCATGAAGGACATCGAGGCCAAGCTGCCGTCCTCCGAATTCATTCGGGTGCACCGGTCCTTCATTGTGCGATTGGACAAGATCGTGGCCATCGAACAGCCCAATCTCATCCTCGAGAACGACAAAAAGGTGATCCCCATCGGGGGTAGTTACCGCGAGGAGTTGGCCCGCCGCTTGAACTTGGTCTGAGTCCGGGTCTCCGGTTCCGCGCCCTCGGGAGCAAGGTCCACGGTCTTCTTTTCCAGGTCCACGGCACGCACGGTTACCTGTATCTCGTCGCCAAGCCGGAAAACCCCTCCGTGTCGCGTGCCCACTAAACGATACCGTTCCTCATCGAAGCGATAATTGTCGCCCGGCATGTCGCGGATCGGGATCATGCCCTCGCATTTGTTCTCGGTGAGCTGCACGTAGATGCCCCAGGAGGTGATCCCGGAGATGGTACCGTGGAAGCTCTGTCCAATACGCTCCATTAGGTATTCCGCCTGCTTGTACCGTATCGAAGCGCGCTCGGCATCAGATGCTCGCTTCTCCTGCTGTGAACTGTGCACGCACTTCACCTC
>JAHEFL010000438.1 GCA_024640205.1 Flavobacteriales bacterium
GGTGATGCAGGATGTCCAGAACGCAGTGGACCGCATCCCGCAGTTACCCGAGGGCATGGAACCGATCCGCGTGTTCAAGCTCGAGAACCTCAGGCCGGCGGTCAGTTTCGCGATCAGCGGGGAAGGAGTGGGTCTGCCTGTGCTGAAAAGTGTGGCGCGTCGCGTGGAGCAGGATCTGCGAAGCACGGAAGGGATCAGCAAGGTGGAGCTCAGCGGATTTCCGGAGGAGGAGATCGAAGTGGCCTTCCGTGAGGAGGATCTGCGCGCGTTCGGGATCTCGTTCGTCCAGGCGGCGGCAGCAGTGCGCTCGGCCAATCTGGAATTGACAGGTGGCAAGTTGAAGACCGATGACGAGGAACTGTTGATCCGGGTCCGTGATCGACGGGTGGTAGCGGAAGGGCTGCGATCCATTCCATTGATCGCGCGTGCGGATGGACGCATCATTCGCCTGGAGGATGTGGCCGAGGTGCGTGACACATGGGCCGATGATCCCTCGCGCACATACTTGAACAAGGTGCCTGCCGTGGTGGTGACCGTATCCAGTACCGTGAGCGAGGATATCCTCCATATCGCGAACGAGACCCTCGGTTACATGGAGGAGTTCAATGCACGGAACGATGCCTTGGAGGCAACGCTGATCCAGGATTCGACCACGACCTTGAAGCAGCGTATCGACATGCTCACCAAGAACGGGCTTCAGGGCTTCGCGATGGTCTTGATCCTTCTGGCCTTGTTCCTGAACCTCCGGCTCGCCTTCTGGGTGGCGCTCAGCATTCCCATCGCGTTCGCTGGCATGTTCATCCTTGCCCCGGGATGGATCACGATCAATGTGATGAGCCTCTTCGGAATGATCCTGGTCGTGGGGATATTGGTGGATGATGGGATCGTGATCTGCGAAAGCATCTACCAGGAATACGAGCGCGGGCTGAAGCCCATCCAAGCCGCTTTGGAGGGGACCCGTAAAGTGCTCACCGCTGTGATCAGTGCCGTGCTCACCACCGTGGTCGCGTTCAGCACTTTCTTTTACATCGAAGGCAGGTTGGGTGATTTCGCTCCTGCGTTGGCGTTCGTGGTCATTGCCACATTGGCGTTCTCGCTCATCGAAGGCGCGCTCATCCTACCTGCTCACGTAGCTCATAGCAAGGGACTCCACCGCGATGGCAAGAACAAGCTGGAGTCATACATGGACGGCCTGATGGTGAAGCTTCGTGACCGCTATTACGGGCCGTTCCTGGATCGTGTCCTGGATAACCGCATGCTCACCTTCGGTGTCGCCTTTTTCGTGCTGGCGGTGACCGTTGGATCCATAGGGGCCGGGGTGATCGGGACCACGTTCTTTCCCGTGATCGAGCGGGATGATGTACAGGTGGAACTGGAATTGGTGGCCGGTACCCGGGATCATGTCGTGGAACGCGAACTGGATCGGATCGAGCAATTCGTCTGGGAGATCAATGATGAGCTCAGCGCACAACGTACAGATGGTTTGCAGGTGGTGCTTAATGTGCAGCGCATCCTGGGCCCGCGAACGGAACAGGGCAAACTCAATATCATCCTGCTGGATGGCGAGACGAGAGGTATACGCAGCGAGGTCCTCACCAACGCATTGCGTGAACGAACGGGTAAGGTACCGGGTGCGACGGCTCTCTCATTCGGTCTGTCCAGTCCCTTCGGAAAGCCCATTTCGGTTTCGCTTCGCGGACACGACCTGGACCAGTTGAACGGTGCGAAGGAGGAATTACGGACTGAACTGGAACGCTTGCCGACGCTGCGGGATGTGATCGACAGCGACAAGCCCGGAGATCGGGAGGTGGTTATCCGGTTGAAGGAGAAGGCCTATTTGCTGGGACTTTCCACAGGGGATGTGCTATCCCAAGTGAGGCAGGGTTTCTTCGGCCTTGAGGCACAGCGGGTGCAGCGTGGCGAGGATGAGATCAAAGTATGGGTGCGCCTGGGTGAGGAGGGGAGGGGATCACTTCGCGACCTGGAGGACATGCGCATCCGAACTTCTGACGGGCGTAGCATTCCCTTACGCGAATTGGCGACCTATCATATTGAGCGAGGCATACGAGCGATCAACCACCTCGATGGGAGAAGGGAGGTACGCGTGGAAGCGGATTTGGCCAACGCTGCGCTCTCCTCCACGGATGCACAGGAGCACATCCGTGCGGAGATCCTTCCACCCATACTGTCCAAGTACCCTGGGATCAGGTGGAGTTTCGAAGGACAGGGTGAGCAGAGCCGCAAAGTGGGTCGCTCGACCAGGCGTGTTCTCCCCATCACACTTTTGATCATGTGTTCCATCATGGTCTTCGCACTGCGCTCCTTCTGGCAGATGGTGATCATCGTGATCGGTATTCCCTTCGCCATCATCGGCGTAGGATGGGGGCACTGGCTACACGGCCTTCAGATCAGTTTGTTCTCGGGCTTCGGTCTCATCGCCTTGATCGGTGTGATGGTGAACGACTCACTCGTTCTTCTGAGCACGTTCAACGGAAATCTCAAGGAAGGCCTTTCATTCAAGGAAGCCCTTCGCACAGCATCCCGTTCGCGATTGCGTCCCATCCTGCTAACAACCATGACCAC
>JAHEFL010000439.1 GCA_024640205.1 Flavobacteriales bacterium
GTCGTAGCGACCAGCCGTCCGATCGGTGAGGCCATGGAGAGCAAGGTGTTGTTGCCATTGCGGGAAAGTGGTGTGGTGGACCATACCGATGTGGTGGAACTGAAGGATGGGTCCGGGAACCACATCGCCACCGGCACGGCCACCTGGCAGATCAAGGCTTGGGACAAGGTGCGCACGAAACGCTAACCGCCGGTCCGGGTGGTCGGTGCGCCACCTCGTGCACGTTTCGACAGAATGCGGAATAGGATCATGGACAGTACGGCGCCACTAAAGGCGAGCCCCATATCCTTCTGGGCATCCCAGATGTCGCCCTGGCTGCCCAGATAAGCGGCACCCTGGGCAGGGAAGAACACATCCGCCACGGCCCATTCGATCAGCTCATAGGCGCCGCTGAAGCTCATGGTGATCTCCACCGGAAGTACCCAGCATACCCAGTTGGGCCAGCGGAACCAGTTGCGGAAATAGTCCTGCATCGGGTAGGCCAGCAGGAAGCCGAAACTGAAGTGCACGATCCGGTCGTAGTGGTTCCGATCACCCTGGAATTGCTCCTGCAGCCAATACCCCAATGGGTTCTCCGCGTAGGTGTACATCGCGCCGTACACGTGTAGCAGGATGTACACGAACATCAACGTATAGCTCAGGTCGCTGAACCGGAACCGGCTATGGCTGAGGATGAGCCCACCAATGAACACGATCGTCAGGGTGTTCTCCGTGATCCAGTTCGCACGGTCCGTGGTGCCGAGGAAGGTCCAGGCCCAGACCAATAGGAAGAGCAGGAGATACGCCTTCAGCAGGGCATTCTCGCGGAAAGGCTTACGGTCAGCGGAAAAGGCGGTGGTGAAGGTCATGCTCGGTGGAATGATGCGGAAGTGTGGGACCTGCTCTCCACGCGGATCATCAGTCCTCGTATTCCGCGGGACCGGACTCTTTCTTTGGAGGCAGCCGATAACCCAGCGTGAGCGCATACACCACGTTCTGCACGTTGGTGAAGGTGCTGAACGGCGTGAGGCTGGTCTGTGCCCGCACATCGAAGGCCCACTGGCGCCACTCGGTCCCCATGCCCACCAGCATGCTGAACTGAAAACGATTGTCCGTGTTCTGCAGATCATACTTCTGATCATACACCAACTGCCCGTTCACCCAGCGCTGTGCCCGGCCTGCGATGTAATACCCCAGGCTGGGGCCGGCGAGGAGATAAAGGCCGCCAGGCTTTTCATCCGTGGAGATCTTCACGCTGATCGGTACTTCGAGGTAGCGGTAGGTCACCCGGTCCCTGATCTGATCCACCTGGTTCCTTACGACCGCTCCCTTCGTCATCAGCTGGATCTCCGGCATGATGCTGAATTGAGGATGCAAGGGGATGTCAAAGAACCATCCCACCTGTGGGCCGACCAGGAGGTTATTGGTATTCTGGAACAGGCCACCAACGCTTTGCGTGGCCAGGTCCAACCCGAGCCGCGGGCCGTTCCCTCCGTTCTGTGCGGAAGCGAGGGCCTGGCTGAGGAGGAATAGGATCGGAAGGAATGATCGCATGGCTTCGAATATCGCCATTGTCGGCGAACCCGATCACGGGCGCGCTTTCAGGGCCGCCATTTTCAGGACCGCCACCGCGCATTCCACGCCTTTGTTGCCATGGCGGCCGCCGCTGCGATCCCTGGCCTGCTCCATGGTATCATCCGTAAGCACCCCGAAGATCACCGGGATGCTGAATTTGAGGCCCACGTCCATGATCCCTTGTGTGGTGCCATTGCAGACGAAGTCGAAATGCGGGGTCTCCCCGCGGACCACGCTGCCCAGGCAGATCGCGCCATCATACCCCCCTTTCTCCAGCAGGTATTGGGCGCCCGATGCCAGCTCGAAGCTGCCTGGCACCCAAGCTTCCACGATGTCCCTTTCATGAACACCGTATTTCAGCAGCGTATCCCTGGCGCCTGAACGCAGCGCGCCCGTGATCTCCCGGTTCCATTCGCTCACCACCAACGCGAAGCGTTTGCCTGCGGCCGAGGGGACCTGGTCCTGATCGTGTTCCGAGAGGTTGTGGCCTGCGGTGGCCATGGCTTACTGTCCCGCCATCACGCCGGCTTTGCCGGCAAATTTCCGCGCCTGGCCGGCCTCATTGCTCGTCGGGAATTCCTTGACGATCCGCTCGTAATTGGAAGCGGCGGCCTTCCAGTTCCCGGCCTCTTCGTGCAGGATGGCGGCTTTCATCAGGTAAAGCGGAGTGGTGAATTCATTGACGAGGAGGTTGGCAGCTTTCTCGAACTGCTTCACCGCTTCTCCCGTGCGACCCAGTTCCACCATGGCATCACCCATCGTGCCCACGGCCACGGCCTGCAACATATCATCATCCACGTCGGCCTTCTCGAACTCCGCGATCGCCGCTTCGTACTCGCCCTTCTTCATCAGGATGGAGCCCATGTAGTAGTGCGCCAACTTACCGGACGGCGTGCTGCCGTACTCCTCCGCGATCAGCTCGAAACCGGGGTATTCATTGTCCCCTTGCAGGGCACGGTCCAGCGAGTCGATCTCGAACCAGTACTCGGCCTTCCACATCAGTTCGCTCGCTGCGAGCGCATTGGGCTC
>JAHEFL010000440.1 GCA_024640205.1 Flavobacteriales bacterium
CATCTCTCCAACAGGTTGCTCATGGTCCGGGGTGCTCACGGTCGCTGTTTCGCAGATCATCGGGTCCAGTGTACAGGCTTTCGTGGATCAGAACCTGGTCGTCCCCGGAACGGTCGTGCAGCTCTCATCCATGCCGACCTCGGGCGTCGACTATTCATGGGAACCAGCCGGTATGGTGAGCGATCCGAACAGTCCATCGCCAACGGCTACGGTCACTCAAACCACTACTTTCATCCTCACGGTTTCCGATGGTATATGCACGAAGAGCGACGAGGTGACTGTTACCGTCCATGACCTGATATGCGAGGAGCCGGACATCTTCATCCCGAACAGCTTCACTCCCAATGGCGATGGGGCCAACGATGTCCTTTTCGTGCGCGGTCGACACATTTCCGAGCTCGAGTTCCTGGTTTTTGACCGGTGGGGTGAGAAGGTTTTTGAGACCAAGAGCAAGGAGATTGGCTGGGATGGGTCATTCCAGGGTGAACCTCTTGATCCTGCCGTATTCGTTTATCATCTCACGGCATATTGTGTGGATGGCCAGCGCTACTTCACCAAAGGGAACGTCTCGTTGCTGCGATGAGGATAAGGATCAGTCATCGCCGCTCGCAGTCCCGATGGAAGTTCTGGACATCCTTCCTGGTCATCCTCATTTCAGGAAGCACCTGCGAGGTGTCAGGACAGGACATCCATTTTTCGCAGTACCAGAATGCACCACTCGCCCTGGGTCCCGGAACGATCGGTCAATTCAATGGCGACTATCGCCTGAACGGGATCTATCGCCAGCAATGGCGTTCGGTAACGGTACCCTACCGTACGTTCGGCATGGGTGGTGATGCTGCCCACCTGTTCGGTATTGATGGTCTTGGCGGAGGAGCTTGGCTGTACAACGACCGCGCCGGTGATGGTCGCCTGGAACAGTTCCATTTCAGTCTCGGAGCGAGTTGGACGGAGCGCTTCGGCGAACGGAAAGACCAGTCCGTTACCGCTGGTGTGCAGTTCGGATTGACATCCATCACGCTGGATATCGACGCACTCACGTTCGACTCGCAATACAATGGTTTCTATTTCGATCCAGGACTAGCTTCCGGGGAATCGTTCTCCAGGGACGGGATGATCCATCCGGACGTGCACGCTGGTCTTGTATACAGATATGTGCCCGATGAACGCAAAATGGTACAGGTCGGTCTCGGTCTTTTCAATCTCACGGAACCGACCATCGGGTTCCTCGACGAACCGGGCGTTCCCCTGGATAAGCGCATGGCCTTTCATGTACTTACGCGATTCCCGGTACATGAACGCTTTGATATCGAACCCATGGCGCAGTTCATGACCCAGGGTCCATTCAACGAGTTCGACCTGGGAATGAACCTGAGACATATCCTCCTGGACCAATATGGTGTGGAACGTGCGGTGCTTTTCGGGGCCCACTGGCGTGCTGATGACGCAGGATATGTGTATGCCGGTCTCGAATACGACGATCTGACCGTCGGGGTCAGTTACGATATCAACTTCAGTGACCTTGTCCCTGCGAGCCGTAATCGAGGCGGGATCGAATTCACCGTCATCAGGATCTTCCGAAAGCGTCCGGCGATCCCGGCACGCTTCAAAGCCTGCCCCGATCAGCTATAGGACCATGCACGCACAACGCAGATGATGCAGCGGACCGGATCGAACCACCTGCCTGAAATTGCACTCCATGTAACAAGCATTCGTGTGCATGCATGGCTTCTCGCCGGCGCATTCATTCTTCTCGGTGTTCCTGGTATCGATCAGCGGCTTGCTGCTCAGTCGATCGACCAATGGACCAGGTGGGGCGATGCGTCCATGGAACAGGGTGAATACTACGGTGCCTCCCGTTTCTATGAAGGTGCACTGTCGATCGACCCGGGAAGGATGTCGCTCCAATGGAAGCAGGCCGAAGCGTGCCGGCTCAGCAATCAATACGGCAAGGCTGCCGACCTCTACGATCGGGTCCATCGCAAGGACATGGGGCGTACATACCCTGATGCGCTAAAATGGCTTGGCGAAATGCAGCTCAGCGATGGCAGGTATGCCGATGCCGAGCGGACCTGGGAACGGGTCCTGCAAAAATCAGGGCACAAAGACCCCATCATAGCGCAGCGCGCCCGCAACGCCTTGCTGGGTTGTGCCATGGCTTCCGACACCACGTTCGATGTGGAGGGGGTGGAGATCGACCATATCCGGCCGCCTGTGAATACGTACGACAGTGAATTCGGCGCACGGATCGGCCCCGATCAGGCTTTGTACTTCAGCTCCCAGCGTGGAGAGTTGGACGCCAATGAGGAGGTCAAGGATACGGCCTCCTACCGGACATTGCTCTTTCGGTCACGGTCCGAGGGTGATCAGTGGCTGGAGCCGGATCAGTTGCCCACTTCAATAAATGGTGATGGTGACAATGGGAATTCAACCTGGACACCTGATGGCCGCTGGATCTTGTTCACACGATGTGCAGCGGGTTCGCCCTGTCGGGTGCATATGGCCGAGGTCCTTCCGGATGGTTTCGGCGAAGCCCTTCCGTTTCCTGGCCTGGGCGATGACCTTACCAGT
>JAHEFL010000441.1 GCA_024640205.1 Flavobacteriales bacterium
ATCCGTTCTCCAGGAAGGGAACCTGGTCCAACAACCAGAGCGCACGGGTGTAGTCGTAGTTGTTCGCGTACTTGTTGTGGTTCACCATCTCCTTCCACGGATAGAAGGCCTTGAAAAGGCGGTCGAGATCGAATTCCTGAGGCACATACACCTTGGCCACATTGCGGCAACCGAGACCGAAGTACCGGAATACATCCTCTGCCAGGCCGGTCAACTCTTCCTCTGTTTCGGTGCCATCCAGCACGGCAACGCTCACCCTGCTTTTTCGCACAATGCGCGGCAGGTGGCCGAAATAGTGCTCGAAATAGCGGGCCGTGTTGTTGCTGCCTGTGGCGATCACGGCATCCACGTCCTTCAGCTTGCCGGTGGTGAACACGATACGGTCCAAGGTTCCGGGGGAAAGGCGGTCCAGCACCCCGAACAACGCCGGGATCAGATCGGGCTCCTGCGAAGAGCACTTCACCAAGGCGCTATGCGCGCTCAACCAGACACAGAGCACGTCATGCAGACCGACCAATGGGATGTTCCCTGCGAGGACGAGACCTACTATGCGGGACTGCTCCCTGGCAGCATTCAACTCCGGATAAGCCTGCAGCCATTGGTCAAGCGGCTCAGCTAGCAGTGAATTCCCCCATGCACGGAACGCATGGCGAACGTTCTCTTCCGTCGCCCAACCATTCGCCTTCTGCGCCATCATCACGTTGCCCTCCAATTCCCTGTACTCCTCCTCAGCCAAGCCACAAGGATGCCCGGGCCAAGGGGCAGAGGCACCGATCGCCCGCATGATCTCTCCCAGTTTCGCCAAGGCGGGAAGGCGTTCTGCCAGAGATGGCAATGTCACTTCCGAGCCCTCCTTTCGCACCATGATCATCAAACTATCTTTGCGGCCTTACCATTCATCGGAGCTCTCCGGGCAGTGCCCGGCAGCGCACAAAAGTAGACCTCCCCGCCATGGCGATCATCATTACGGACGAGTGCATCAATTGCGGAGCCTGTGAACCCGAGTGCCCCAACAATGCCATTTACGAGGGTGGCATCGAATGGCGGCTTTCCGATGGCACGGACCTGCATGGGCAGCAGACCACGCCCATGGGGAACACCTACGATGCCGATGCGGCCGAGAAACCTGTTTCCATGGACGTGTACTACATCGTACCCGATAAGTGCACCGAATGCACGGGTTTCCATGATGAGCCACAATGTGCCGCCGTATGTCCGGTGGATTGCTGTGTGGACGATCCGGATCACCGCGAGACCAAGGAGGAATTGATGGCGAAGAAGGAGTTCATGCACCTGTGAGCAGGGTCGCTCGCCTCCGCTCATCCTTTGCACTATGGCGGTACCCTTCAGGACCGCGTACTTTCATCGCTCACAGCGCGTTGCGAACCTGATGCCCTGCTTTCGTGCCATATTGCTCAGCCTGTCGTTCCTGATCGGCACCGCTTTACTGGCCCAGGACGAGGACAAGGACCGCTTGACCGAAGCGCTCAAAGGCCTGCCAGGGCTTTCAACGGATGCTGAGCGCGATGAGCTGAACAGTGTGATCAAAAAGGAATTGGTGCGGATACTGGAAGGTCCGGATGCTTTCACGACCTCCTTCCGGGACGTGCCCATCAGTCTCGTCGACGGCCCCGATGGGAAATTCCGCTTGTTCACTTGGAACATCCCGAGGAACGACGGCAGCCATCATTACGAAGGGGTCCTGCTCACCATGCATCGCAGGACGGCCAAGATCTTCGAGCTCCGGGATATGACGGACAACATCACTGGTGCTGAATTGCCTGAACTGGGACCGGACCGTTGGTACGGTGCCGTCTATTACGAGGTGATCCCGGTCAAGAAGGGCGGCAAGGAGTACTACACCCTGCTCGGTTGGAAGGGATCCAGCAACGTGGAAACACGTAAGGTCATCGAGGTCCTGCACTTCAAGGGTGGAAGTCCGCGCTTCGGGGCGCCGCTGTTCGCCGGTGGCAAGCATATGCACTCGCGCAAGGTTTTCGGTTACTCGCATCAGGCCACCATGACCCTGCGCTATGACGACACCGCCACCCGCATCATTCTCGACCACCTATCCCCCAGGGTGGCGGACATGGAGGGGCAATGGGCTTTCTATGGCCCGGACCTGAGCTACGATGCATATGTCTGGGACAAGGACCGCTGGCGGTTCGAGCGGGACATCGATGTGCGCGAGATCCGTCGACCAGGCGAACGCCCGAGGCCCTTCAATCCTCCGCCGAAGGAGCCGCGTCCGTAGCACTCATCGGCTCCGTATCTTGTTCGGGTGCAAGCCATCCGTGCCCTGCTTTTCCTTGGAGCGGCCCAGTGCCTTGGTCCTTGGGACGCCGAAGCCCAGGATCCGGTGTGGAGCCCGGATGTGGCGAACATCATTTATTCGAACTGTTCAGGCTGTCATCACGGAGGCGGCATCGGCCCGTTCACCATGATGAGCTTCAGCGACGTGGCGTCCAATGCGCTTGAAGTAAGGAACCACGTTTCTACACGGCATATGCCGCCCTGGCCTGCGGATCCGGAGTACCGCCGTTTCGCGCATGAACGTGTGCTGAGCCAGG
>JAHEFL010000046.1 GCA_024640205.1 Flavobacteriales bacterium
GCTGTTCAACCAGAGTGCGATCCTGTTCGCGAACGACGGGATCGATGTCACGCTGCAGGAGGTTTACGTATGGAACGTTCCGAGCCCTTACACGCAGTCCAGCACAAGCGATCTATTGGATCAATTCGGTGTCACACGCACCAGCTTCAATGGTGATCTGGCACACCTTCTTGGATACGCAGGTGGAGGTGGAATCGCATGGTTGAACACGCTCTGTAGCAATCAGACGAGTTATCGCATGGCCTACAGCGATATCAACAGCAGCTATCAGAACGTGCCTACCTACAGTTGGAGCGTGGAAGTGGTGACCCACGAGCAAGGGCACAACATGGGTTCGCGCCATACCCATGCCTGCGTATGGAACGGGAACAGCACCGCCATCGATGGTTGTGGTCCGGCTGCCGGGTATAACGAAGGAGGATGCGCCCAGGGCCCTTTGCCACCATCCAGTGTGGGTGGCACGATCATGAGCTATTGCCACCTGACCAGCAGCACCATCAAGTTCGCGAATGGATTCGGTCCACAGCCCACGGCATTGATCGTGAACCGTGTGAACACCAGTTCATGCCTTCCGACCTCCTGCGGTACCAGTTGTGATCCGCCTTCCGGCCTCACTGCTTCGGGGATCACCACCGCCACCGCCCAACTTTCCTGGGCCGCGGTCGGTGCAACATCGTATTCGCTTCGGTGGCGCTTGTCGCCCAGTGGTTCATGGACGAACCTGACCGGCCTGAGTAATAATTCGCATTCACTCACCGGCCTGGCACAAGGAACGGCCTATGACGTTCAGGTGCTCTCTGTTTGCGGCGGCTCAAGCTCGGCCTGGTCCGGCACGTATACGTTCACCACCGCAGTGCCCTGTCCGGATGCCATGGAACCCAACGGCAGCATTGGTGCTGCAGGGGATATTTACCTACCGGTTTCCTTGAGTGCGTTGATCGCGAATGGTTCGGATGTGGACTACTATCGCTTCACCTTGGGCGCCACTTCCACAGTGAGCATATCCCTCCTGAACCTGGTAGCCGATTTCGACCTTCGCCTGCTGGATGCGAGCGGTGCCCAGTTGGCCATTTCCCAGAATGGTGGATCCAGTAGCGAATCCATCAATTATCCCAACGCGCCGGCTGGCAATTACTACCTCCACGTATATGGATGGAACGGAGCGAACAGCAATACCACCTGTTATCTTCTTACCGTGAACAGTGGGGGCGCCCAGGGTTGTACATCTCCAAATGGTCTGGCTGTGCCGATACCTACCTATGAAGGCGGCGCGGTCACCTGGACCGCAGTGGGTTCCGCGGTATCCTATTCCCTTCAATGGCGGCCAGTGGGTAGTGTACCATGGACCATTGCCACAGGCATCGGTGCGCCGGGCTACCCCTTGACGGGCCTGGATCCTCAGACAAGCTATGAGCTGCGGGTGTTAAGCGTATGCGGTTCCGGAGCATCACAATGGTCCTCTCCGGTCACGTTCAGCACCACGGATGTGCCGTGTGAAGTGCAACCAACCATGGTACTTGCCCTCAAGGTGATCCTGGACGGGCCTTATCAGAGCGGGACGCAATTGATGGGGGATGAGCTCCGGAGCATGGGCTTGATCCCTCTTCAAGAACCATACACCGCTATGGGCTATGGTCCCACAGGCCCACTTTCGACCTCGGTTGCGGTGTTCCAGGTGAACGGGAACAACGCCATCGTAGATTGGGTGCTGGTCGAACTGCGTGATGCGGCTAATTCCGCAGTGATCCTCGAACAGCGGGCAGCTCTGCTTCAACGTGATGGCGACGTGGTGGCCGTGGATGGTGTTTCACCATTGGGCTTTTGCTCTGACCCAGGTTCCTACCATGTCTCCGTCAGGCATCGCAACCATTTGGGATGTATGACCTCCGGGCCACTTGGGCTGAACAGCAACCCCACCTCGCTCGATCTAACAGCGAGCGGTGTCCCTGTATACGGTACCTCGGCGCGCAAACTGAACGGGGCCGTAATGACCCTGTGGTCCGGGAACGTGTTCGGGGATGATCGGGTGAAGTATACAGGGAACGAGAATGATCGCGATCCGATCCTATCCGTCATCGGCGGGTCCATTCCTACCCTTACGGTGAGCGGGTATCACTTCGCCGACGTGAACCTGGACGGGGTGGTGAAATACACCGGTCTGAACAATGACCGTGACCCCATCCTGAACAACATCGGTGGCACCTTACCGACCAATTCGGTGGTGGAGCAGCTGCCTTGATCGGCCTGCGGGGGATCTCGTGCCCTGTGGCTCGTCCTGTTGAAAACTCCTGCCGATCGTGGATAACCGGCCTCCCTTGGATGTCCAGCGCTGAAGCGGCAATGGGCTAACTTCGGCCCTGCCTTCGGAACCCCTTGTCAATACTGAGGTTCCGGCCCTTTTTCCATGAGCGAGACGAATTACAGTGAAGACAATATCCGGTCCCTCGACTGGAAGGAACATATCCGGCTGCGACCGGGGATGTACATCGGTAAGCTGGGCGATGGCAGCAGTTTCGATGATGGCGTGTACATCCTGATCAAGGAAGTGCTGGACAACTGCATCGATGAATACGTGATGGGTCACGGCAAGAAGGTGGAGATCACCATCGAGGGCCCGCGTGTGGAAGTGCGGGACTATGGACGTGGTGTGCCCTTGGGGAAGGTGGTCGACGTGGTGAGCAAGATCAACACCGGGGCCAAGTATGATAGCAAGGCTTTCAAGAAGAGCGTCGGCCTGAACGGCGTTGGTACGAAGGCCGTGAATGCGCTCAGCGGCTACTTCAAGATCGAGAGCGTGCGCGATGGACAAATGAAGCGGGCGGAGTTCGACCGCGGTGTGCTGCGGAAGGATGAGAAGCTGGTGAGGACGGATGAGGCGAACGGCACGCGGGTCGTTTTCGAGCCGGACGAGCAGATGTTCAAGAATTATCAGTTCCGGGTGCCGCACATCGAGCGCCTCCTTTGGAACTACTGTTACTTGAACACGGGCCTTACCCTGATCTACAACGGCCAGAAGTACCATAGCAAGAACGGCTTGCTGGACCTGCTGGAGACGAAGATGGACGGGGAGCCGCTCTATCCCATCATCCACCTGACGGGCGATGACATTGAGGTGGCGATCACCCATGCCAACCACTACGGGGAGGAGTATTACAGTTTCGTGAACGGGCAGCATACCACCCAGGGTGGTACACATCAAGGTGCGTTCCGTGAGGCGGTGGCCAAGACCATCAAGGACTTCTACAAGAAGGATTGGGAGGCTGGCGACGTGCGGACAGGGATCGTGGCTGCGGTGAGCGTCAAGGTCATCGAACCGGTGTTCGAAAGCCAGACGAAGACCAAGCTGGGCAGCCTTGAAGTGGAACCCGGTGGGCAGAGCATGCGCAGCTTCGTTGGGGATTTCATTGGGCGGGAGCTGAACAACTACCTGCACAAGAACCCTGAGGTGGCCGAAGTGCTCCAACAACGGATACTCAACAATGAGCGGGAGCGGAAAGAGCTCAGCGGGATCCGGAAGCTGGCCCGCGAACGAGCGAAGAAGGCCAGTCTGCACAATCGGAAATTGCGCGATTGCCGGGTGCATCTGAACGATCCGAAGAACGACCCGCGAAAACAGGAGACGACCCTCTTCATCACCGAAGGGGATAGTGCCAGCGGCAGCATCACGAAGAGCCGCGATGTGAACACACAAGGTGTTTTCAGCCTGAAGGGGAAGCCGCTGAACTGCTACGGGCTTACGAAGAAGGTGGTGTACGAGAACGAGGAATTCAACCTGATCCAGGCTGCCTTGAACATCGAGGACGGAATGGATGGGCTCCGGTACAACAAGATCGTGATCGCCACCGATGCTGATGTGGACGGCATGCATATCCGGTTGTTGCTGATGACCTTCTTCCTGCAGTTCTTCCCGGACCTGGTCAAGAATGATCATCTGTACATCCTGCAGACCCCACTGTTCCGGGTGCGCAATAAGAAAGAGACGATCTATTGTTACTCGGACGAAGAGCGGCAACGGGCCTTGATCAAGCTGGGCAAGAGTGCGGAGATCACCCGTTTCAAGGGCCTTGGGGAGATCAGCCCGGATGAGTTCAAGCATTTCATCGGCGAGGATATCCGGCTTGAGCCGGTCATGATCACCAAGGAGGCCGTGGTGAACGAGCTCCTGGGCTTCTACATGGGAAAGAACACACCGGAACGCCAGGGATTCATCATCGACAACCTGAAGGTGGAAAAGGATCTGGTGGAGGAGGTGTTGGACCCGGTAAAGGAGATAGCACGAAAGCTGGACGAAGTGGAAGCTGAAGTATGATAGCCCGGATCAAGCTTCTGGCGAACGTTCTGTCCATTGCGCTCCTGGGGCACGGGAGCCAGCTATATGGCCAATCCAGCGGTCAGCTGAAATTCACCTTCGAGCCGGATAAGGGGATGGAGTACGTGCTGGATGGGAAGTACCGGATGAGCGAACATGAGACCACGCTTATCGAGGGTGCACATCGATTCACCTTTTGGGCCCCTGAGCGCTCCATGTTGGACACCACGATCAACGTGCTACCGGATGTGTCCACAGAAGTGTTCGTCAGGCTGCGCTATACCCAGGATTTCGTCGACCATCGCAAGGCGGCACAGCGCTACGAGCGGAACAAGCGATGGGCGACCTACCTGCCACCCGTGATCGTGGTGGGTGCGGCCACATGGGCGGCAACGAGCCTTGTGAACCTGAGCAAGGCGGACCAGGACCTGAGCGATCTGGCGGCCAGCTACAGCACGTCCTCGGACCCGGCGGGCATCCAGCGCTTGAAATATGATGAGATCCCAGCGGCCAAGACCGATCTCAGTTCAGCGAGGACCCAGGCTTATGTGGCCAGTGGTGTTTTCGTGGTCTCCCTTGCAGGCACGCTTTGGTTGAGACATCGCATGGCGAACTCCACAGCACCGGTCTTCGAGGACAAGGAGAAGGTGCGCTTCGATGGCCTCGTATGGATCCCCGGTGCGAGCGGCGGGACATGGGCAGGCGGTGTCAGTATTCCGTTGCGATGAGGAACATCGGCCATATCGCGTTGCTTGTTCTGTTCGCCTTGAGCAGTTGCTCCAAGGACGAGGTGGATGTGACGACGCTGAACAACAATCCCTTCGACCCGGAATATGCAGGTCCGGCCGTATTCGCTCTGGATGATACGTTCCTGCAGACCGTGAATATCGGTGGGAACAACATCGTTTACCAGATCATCACGTTCCACGTCAATGAGGACCTCTTCCTCTCGCCATCGGTGTATTCCGTCACTTTGAAGGACCTGGAAGCCGATGTGACCCAGGTGCTGAACCCTGTTCCTTCAGGTAGCAATACGTTCCAGTACCTCCGCGAACCGGCCCCGGGTATATCCGTGTGCCTGGAGTTGCGATTGACCAATAACCAGAGCACCGCAGGGGCGGAGACCATTTGTGCGACACTGTAATGAGCGACGAGAACGACGATATCCAGAATGCGGAGGAAAGTGCCGGAACCGCTTCAGGTAAGGGCATACCTGGGGCAGGTGCGAGCGGAAGCTTTTCCGTGAGCGGGATGTACCGGGACTGGTTCCTGGATTATGCGAGCTACGTGATCCTGGAAAGGGCCGTACCTGCGCTCTACGATGGCTTGAAACCGGTGCAGCGGCGCATCCTTCACTCCATGAAGGACCTGGATGATGGGCGTTACAACAAGGTGGCGAACATCATCGGCCATACCATGCAGTACCATCCGCATGGTGATGCCAGCATAGGGGATGCACTGGTGCAATTGGGGCAGAAGGACCTGGTGATCGATTGCCAGGGGAACTGGGGGAACACCCTTACCGGGGATAGTGCAGCGGCGCCTCGATACATCGAGGCACGCCTGAGCAAGTTCGCCCATGATGTGGTCTTCAATCCGAAGACCACGGAATGGCAATTGAGTTATGACGGACGGAACAAGGAGCCGGTCCACCTGCCGGTAAAATTCCCTCTGTTGTTGGCACAGGGTGGTGAAGGGATAGCTGTGGGGCTGAGTTGCAAAGTGCTTCCGCACAACTTCGTCGAATTGCTGGATGCCAGCATTGCCGTCCTGCGCAAGCGATCGTTCGAGCTGTTGCCCGATTTCCCGACCGGGGGTATGGCGGATGCGAGCAATTACAATGATGGGGAGCGCGGGGGCCGTATCCGTTGCAGGGCGCGCATCCGGAAGGAGGATAACAAGACCCTGGTGATCCACGAGATCCCGTTCGGGACCTCCACCACGAGCCTCATAGAGAGCATCATCAAGGCCAATGACAAGGGCAAGATCAAGGTGCGCCATATCGAGGACAACACGGCTGAGAATGCGGAGATCCTCGTGCACCTGGCCTCCGGTGTGTCACCGGACAACACCATCGATGCGCTCTACGCCTTCACGGACTGTGAACTGAGCATAGCGCCGAACGCCGTGGTGATCGAGAACGACAAGCCCCGTTTCGTTGGGGTCAAGGAACTCCTTCGCATCAGCACGGAGAACACGCTGCGCTTGCTCCGCCTGGAGTTGGAGATCAAGCTCGGGGAGCTCGAGGCACAGTGGCACTTCAGTTCCCTGGAACGCATCTTCATCGAGAAGAAGATCTATCGACGGATCGAGGAAGCGGAGACCTGGGAACAGGTGATCGAGTTCATCGACAAGGGCCTGAAACCCCATGTGAAGGAATTGCGGCGTCCGGTTACCCAGGAGGATATCCTGCGCCTCACGGAGATCAAGATCAAACGGATCTCCAAATTCGATAGCTTCAAGGCGGATGAGCATATCCGTGGGCTGGAGGATCAATTGGCGGACGTCCGTGCCAAGTTGGAAGGCATCGTGGACCATGCAGTTGATTACTTCAAGGAACTGAAGAAGAAATACGGACCTGGAAGGGAGCGGAGAACGGAACTGCGAGCGTTCGATACGATCGTAGCGACCAAAGTGGCGGTAGCTAACCGCAAACTGTATGTGGACAGGACGGAGGGCTTTGCCGGTTGGTCCTTGAAGAACTTCGAGCTGGTAGGGGAGTGCTCCGACCTGGACGACATCATCGTTTTTCGTGATGACGGGACCATGTTCGTAACGAAAGTGGCGGACAAGAAATTCATCGGAAAGGGCGTGGTGCATATCGGTGTGTGGAAGAAAGGCGATGAACGGACGATCTACCACATGATCTATCGCGATGGTCCGAAGGGCGCATATTACATGAAGCGATTCGCGGTGACCGGGATCACGAGGGATAAGGAATATGACCTGAGCAATGGTAAGGCTGGGAGCAAACTGGAATACTTCACGGCGAACCCGGACGGAGCGGCAGAGGTGCTACAGGTCATCCTTAGACCGAAGCCCAATCTGCGCAAGACCAAATTCGATGTGGACTTCTCGAAACTGGCCGTGAAGGGGAGAGGCAGCAAAGGCAATCTTCTCACCCGGTACCCGGTGAACAAGATCACCTTGAAGGAACGTGGTGCCAGCACCTTGGGAGCCATCCCCATCTGGTTCGATGAGACCGTGCGGCGGATGAACGACACCGGCCATGGCAGATATCTTGGGAGGTTCTCAGGTGATGATCGTGTACTCGCCATCATGGCGAACGGCACCTACCAACTCTTCCCCTTCGTACTAAGCACGCACTTCCCTGATGACGCTGTAACGGTGGTGAAGTGGGACCCGAAGGCAGTGATCAGTGCCGTGTATTGGGAAGGGGACAAACAGCAATACCAGGTGAAGCGCTTCCTAGCCGAATCAGCCAAGGATGCAGTGCCCTTCATTACGGATCATCCGGAAAGCAAACTGGCCGTACATAGCCTTGTACATCATCCCCGGATCCGGGTGAGCTTTGATAAGCGGAGCAACGATCGGCCTGAAGAGGAGGTCGACCTGGAAGCCTTCATCGGCGTGAAGGGGGTGAAGGCGCTGGGCAATCGTCTCACTCCCTTCAAGGTGAAGGAGCTTGAACTGTTGGACGCGGTGTTCGTGCCCATGACCCCCGATCTGGAAGAAGTTCAGGGAATGTTGATCAGTGAGGACGAGGTGGGTAACCTGGAGCTTCCTGAAGAGGAAGGCCTGGAGGAATCGCCGATGAAGAAGTTCAGGCGGGCGCAGGCGGAGCAGGATACCGACCGTTCACCGGATGACCCATTGCTGGGCTATCAACCCGGGAAGCAGATCACATTGGGTCTGGATTAAGGCCCGGGAGCATTCGGTTTGTTCCGGATCACTCGGACTTCACCGCGCGGAGGTGGAACACGTGGCCTTCATTGCGCACACGCACTACGAATGCGCCATTCGGCTGATCGCTCAGGTCCAGGTCAAGGATCACTGGGCCACTTGAATTCCTCGCCATGACGAGCCGTCCGGACGCATCGAGAATCTCGATCCATGTGAGGCCTTCCATCCGGAGGAACACTTGCGTCATCCCATGGAACGGATTCGGCGCCAACAGCAGGGAAGCCTGTGGAACGATGTCTTCGATCCCCGTGCATACTTCGACCAGCACATCGATCTCACTGATCCCGGGACATGATCCCACTTCCGATGCTTCCAGTTGAACGGTCCATGTGCCAGCACCGATCGCTGTTGGATCGAACCAGACCGAAGCTCCTTCACCGGATACACTGCCGCTCCAAGTCCCGGAGACGTTCGCGGTAAGTTCGACGGGTGCTCCGTCATCACACAATGTGGCAACGCTTGCGATCTCCACCTCCGTGGTAGGCGGAACAATGATCGACGTGCTTTCGTCGCTCAGCGAACAGCCGTTCGGCCCAACCCATGAATAGGTGATGGGATAATTACCTTCCGATAGTCCGGCCGGATCCAGGATCCCATCCTCACCGATCGGGCCTCCCCAG